>NZ_JBPCSJ010000178.1:0-6204 GCF_051007235.1 Hydrogenophaga sp.
CGCCACCGGTGCTGCGGACACGACCGGTGCCGCTGGCGCACGGGCCGCGGGCGCTGGTTCGGCCCGCACGACGGGGGCCTGCACCGCGGGTGCCACCGCTTCGGCCTCGGTCTGCGAGGGCCGCGCAGGCGCCGTCGACACCGGCTTGGGCGCCCAGACCTTGACGCCCATCTCGGCCAACATGGCGCGCTGGCGCGCATCCAGCAGCGGCACGAACGAGGGGTCGGCATCATTCATTTCGTCGTCGCTCATGCAGCGCCTCCGGCCGCGTGCGCCACCACCAGGTTCAGGCTCATGACCACCGCGTCCTCGCGCTGGAACTGGCCCGCCGGGTAATAGCCCTTGCGGATGCCGACCTGCTGGAAGCCATAGCCCGTGTACAGGGCCCGTGCCGGCGCGTTGCTGGCGCGCACCTCCAGCCACAGCCACTGCGCGCGCTGCCCGCGCGACCAGAGGCTCAGCGCATCCAGCAGAAAACGCGCCCAGCCCTGGCGCTGGTGCGCCGGGGCCACGGTGATGTTGAGCAGGTGCACTTCGTCCACACCCGGCATGGCCACCAGGTAACCCAGCAGCACGCGGCCATCGGCGCGGGCGGGGTGCACCACCTCGCCCGCCAGGGCTTCGCCCAGCAGCAGCATGGCGGGGTAACCGGCGGCCAGCGAGTCGGCGAAATGTTTGTGCGACCAGGGGTGGGTGTAGGCGGATTTCTCGACCGCACAAACCGATTCGAGATCGGCCTCGGTCATCGGGGCGAAGGCGATGCGGCGCTCGGCCGCGCGCGGCGGCTGACCGGCGGCGTCGGGCCAGTCGGCGCTGTGCCACACCGGCAGGTTGGCGGAAGGGGCTGCGCTCACGGATGGCCTCCGCCCTGGGGGCTGCGGTGCGGGCTGGCTTGGGCGCGGCCCTGTGCTGCGCTCATGCCTCGCTCCCCTGGGTCTGTTCGGCTAGGCGGGCGATCTGAGCCTGCCGCAGGGTTTCGCGTTCGGCCGTGGTCTGGGCCACCTTGTCGCGCACGTACAGCGGCAACGCGTCCTGCGCGGCCACGGCGGCGCCAGCGGCCAGCAGACCGGGCGCCAGGCGCAGCAGCGCGTCGGCAGTCGGCAAGGCGGGCTGGCGTTCGCCCGGCACATCGCTGATCTGCGCGCCGTACACCTCGAACACGTTGCCGGCGAGCAGGCAGCCGCCCGCGGCCAGCGAGCAGCCCGCCGGCAAGCCCTGTTGCAGCCAGTCGCCCAGGTCGGCCGGCGCGCACAGGCGCGGTGGCGCCAGCGGCTCGGTGGTCAGCCCCTGTGGGCCATGGGCGTAGAGCGCCACATAGATCTCGTCCATGCGCGCGTCCAGCAGCGCGGCGACCAGCGGCGGCACCGGCTGGCCAGACTGCGCACGCTGGTGGCAGGCTTCGTCGGCCAGGGCCAGCAGGCTGTCCACCGGCAGCACCGGCAGGCCGCCGGGGTGGGCGTCGGACCGGGCGCCATAGGCCAGGCCCTGGGCCACCGCGCAGGCGGTGCGCAGACCGGTGAAGGCGCCGGGGCCGCGCGCGAACACGATCGCGTCCAGCGCGGCCAGCGGCCAGCCGGCCTGCGCCAGCAAGGCCTGCACCGTCGGCAACAGCGCGGCCGAGGCCTGCGCCGCGCCCGGCCCGGTGTGGCTGGCCAGTGGCATGGGGCAGCCGACCGCGACCGACAAGGTGTCGGTGCTGGTCTCGATGGCGAGCAGTTTCAGGGCGGTGGCAGCGGGCATCGGGCGATTATCGGCCAGCCCCCTGTTCGCACCGGTCCGCCGGGGGCTGGTGGACTCGATAATCCGCTGCCATGTTTGAACCCACTGCGCCGATGCGCCGATCCCTTCGCTGGCTGGCCGGCGGTTTGTTGACCCTCGCCGCCGGTGCCGCCGCCGCCCAGAGCAGCCTGCCCCCCGGTGTGGCGGGCGCCCTGCAACGCGCCGGCCTGCCGGCCAGCGCGTTTTCGGCCCTGGTGGTGCCGGTCGCGCCCGACGGGGTCGAACGCCTGCGCCACCGCGCCGAGGTGCCGGTCAACCCCGCGTCGGTGATGAAGCTGGTGACCACCTACGCCGCCATCGACCTGCTGGGGCCAGACTTCACCTGGCAGACCCGCTTCTACGGCGACGGCCCGGCCAGCGGCGGTGCGCTGCGCGGCAACCTCTACATCCGCGGCGGCGGCGACCCCAAGCTGGTGCTCGAACGCCTGCAGGAAGCGTTTGCAACGCTGCACAACAAGGGCGTGCAGGTGGTGATGGGCGACATCGTGCTCGACCACAGCGCGTTCGAACTGCCCGCCACCCACCCGGGTGACTTCGACGGCGAAAGCCTGCGCCCCTACAACGCCAGCCCCGACGCGCTGCTGGTGAACTTCAAGTCGGTGATCCTGACATTCGAGCCCGACACCGCGGCCGGCGTGGCCCGGGTGCGCAGCGAACCGCCGATGGCTGGGCTGGCCATCGACGCCACGGTACCGCTGTCCAAAGCCGGCTGTGGCGACTGGCGCGGCGCCCTGCAGGCGCGCTTCGACGACGCCAACACCGTGCGCTTCGAAGGCCGTTATCCACAAAGCTGCGGCGAGAAGGTCTGGCCCGTGGCCTACCAGGACCCGGCCAGCTACGCCGCGCGCGCCATCGAAGGCCTGTGGCGCGCCAGCGGCGGCGCGCTCACCGGCTCCGTGCGCAGCGGCCTCACGCCACCGGCGGCGACGCTGCTGCACGAGGCGCAGTCGCTGCCGCTCTCGGACATCATCACCGACGTCAACCAGTGGAGCAACAACGTCATGGCGCAGCAGGTGTTCCTCACGCTCGGGCGCCTCTCGCCCGCGCGGGTGGACGCGGTCACTGCGCCGCGCGGTCCGCTCATACCGGTGCGCACCGGGCGTTTCGAGCGCTCGCGCGAGGTGGTGGCCCGCTGGTGGAAGACCACCTTCGGCATCCGCCCCACGCCGCCGGTGCTGGACAACGGTGCCGGCCTTTCGCGCGACGAACGCATCACCCCCGAAGCGCTGGTGGGCCTGCTGCGCCACGCAGCCCAGCACGCCAACGGCGACCGGTTTGTGCAGTCGCTGTCGGTGGCCGGCGTCAGCGGCACGGCCGCGCGTATGGCCCGCGGACCCGACAGCGCCGCGCGCGGCAACGCCTGGCTCAAGACCGGCACCCTGCGCGACGTGGTGGGCATCGCCGGCTATGTGAACGCGGTGAACGGCACCCGTTATGCCGTGGTGGGCTTCATCAACCACCCCAACGCGGGCGCCGGGCGCCCGGCGCTGGAGGCGCTGGTGGAATGGAGCGCGGGGTTGAAAGATTGAGGCCGGCCTCAGCGCGGCGATACCGATGGCACCATGGCTGCGCGTTTTCCCTGTGGCACCGAATCGGTAACGCCGGTTACCATTTAAACCGAACGACCGTACTTTTTTATAGGAGCTGTCCCATGTTGATCCGTTCTCGTCTGGCGGCCGCCCTTGCGGCGGTGTTGTTGGCCTCCTGCGGTGGCGGTGGTTCCGAGCCACTCGTGAGTTCGGCTGGCATCACCTCGGTCAAGGTGATGGGGGACAGCCTGGCCGACAGCGGCACGTTTGAAGGTCTGCCCGGCTACGGCCGCATTTTCTCGGTGCAGGGCAGTGAGAGCGAGCCCAACGTGATCTGGACGGAACGCACCGCCGCCGTGCTGGGCGCGCCACAAATTTGCAATTTCTTCCGGTTCACGGGCGCCACCTTTGTCGTTGATCCCGCCTGCAGCAGCTTCGGCGTGGGCGGCGGGCGGATCAACAACCCTGCCGACAAAGGCGGGGCCAACAGCCCCCTGTCCATCCCGTACCAGCTGGCCACGGCCGCCACGGTCAACGGCAGCTACAGCGCCAGCGATCTGCTGCTGATCGACGGGGGTGGCAACGACGCTGCCGATCTCGTGGGGGCTTACCTGGCTGCAGCCAAAGACAGCGGTGCGTCTTACCAGGCGTTGCTGCTGACGTTGTTGCCTCTCGGCACCGTTGGTGCGGTGCTGCCCACCACTGGCGGTCCTGAGCAGGCCGGCGGCTTGTACATGCAGGCCCTGGCCGACAAGTTCTACGACGCCGTCAAGACGAACGCTCTCGACAAGGGTGCGCAGCGCATCGCTCTGCTCAACATGCCCGGCATCACCAACACGCCACGGTTCCAGATGGTGCTGGCCAGCATCGAGCAGGCCAAGGGGGCGACCGCACGCGCACAGGCCGAAGCCCTGTTCCGTTCGTGGATCTCGGCCTTCAACCAGCGCCTTGTCGCCAAGGTCGGCAGCGATACGCGCGTGACCGTGGTGGACTTCTTCAGCAGCTTTGATGACCAGGTGAAGAACCCCAAGCAATACGGTCTGACCAATGTCACCACGCCCGCCTGCCCAGCCACCGGTGTGGGTAGCGACGGTCTGCCCGAATACAACTTCCAGACCTGCACCGCCACGGCGCTCTCGGCCGCGCCACCGACCGGGGTCACCGATCCCAACTGGTGGAAGACCTATGCCTTCGCCGACGGCTTCCACCCCACCCCCTACGGCTACCAGCTGCTGGGTCAACTGGTCGCCACATCGCTCGCCAAGGCTGGCTGGCTCTGAGGCATGAACACGGAGCACCCATGAAAACCACCACGATCCGATTCGCACTTCTTTCACTGGCCCTGCTGGGCAGCGCCACGGTCAACGCGCAGAGCGCCGGCAGCTGGCTGGTTCGCGCCAGCGCCACCAACATCAACCCCGATGTCACCAGCGGCGACCTGTCGGCGCCCAGCCTGGCCGGCACCAAGACCGACGTGGGTTCCAGCACCCGGCTCGGCGGCGGCATCACCTACATGTACACCGATCATTTGGCGGTGGACCTGCCGCTGGTCCTGCCGTTCAAGCACGAGCTCACCGGTGATGGTGCCATCGCGGGCGTGGGCAAGATTGGCGAAGTGAAAGCCCTGCCCATGACGGTGTTCGCGCAATACCGTTTCGGTGAGGCCAACGCCCCGTTCCGTCCCTACGTGGGCGCCGGACCGACCTATGCCAAATTCTTCAAGGAACGCAGCACAGCCACGCTGTCGGCCCTGACGGGTGGCACGCCGGCCAACCCGACCACGCTGTCCGTGAAATCCAAGCTGGCGCTGTCGCTGCAGGTCGGCATGTCGGTCGCGCTCAGCGACAAGTGGTTTGTGGACGCGATGGTGGCCAAGACCTTCCTCAAAACCCGCAACACCTTGTCCACCGGGCAGACGCTGGACATCACGCTCGACCCGGTATCGGTGAGCCTGGCGGTGGGCATGCGCTTTTAATCGGAGCCGCCCCAAGAAAAAGCCGACCCCAGGGTCGGCTATTTCTTGGGGCACTGGTGCACGCCTCGAGCAAGCTCAGGCCGCGGCCCGCTGCAGCCGGTCGCGCACGCCGTCCCATTCAGCGCCCTCAGGAGGGGTCTCCACCCAGATGAGCTTCACGCCGGTCGCGTCGAGTTCGCGCAGCACCGCAAACAGTTCCTGCGCGCAGGCGGCGGCATCGGCGGGCATGCGGCGCGGCGCCACGCCGCGCGCGGTGCGCAGGCTGGCGCGCGCATAGACCGCAATGTGCTGCGCGTCGGCGCCCAGCAAGTCCAGGGCCGGTTGCAGCTGTTGCGCCGGCATCAGACGGACCTTGGCGCGCGGTGCGTAGTGCGATTCGAGCGTGCCCGAGGCGCGCGGTGCGGCCTCGTCGCGCGCGCGCAGCGGTTGGCCGCAGGCAGACTCGATTTGCATGGGCGTGACCATGCCGGGGCGCAACAGCACCGGCATGCCACGCGAGCAGTCGACGATGGTGGACTCGATGCCGACCGGGCAGGCGCCGCCGTCGAGGACCAGCAGCTGTTCATCGGGCAGGTCGGCGAATTCTTCGGCCACGTGTGCGGCCGTGGTGGGGCTCACGCGCCCGAAGCGGTTGGCACTGGGCGCCGCGACACCCAGCACGCCGTGGGCCCGCGCGGCCGTCAGCAAGGCTTGCGCCACCGGGTGCGAAGGGCAGCGCACGCCCACCGAATCCTGGCCCCCGGCCGCCACCGCGGCCACCTCGGGCCGGCGCGGCAGGATCAGCGTCAGCGGGCCAGGCCAGAAAGCGTTCATCAGCGCCACGGCGAAATCGGGTACCTCGCGCGCCAGCGGTGCCACGGCGGCGCGCCAGTCACCGGCCTCGGCCGCAGGGATGTGCACGATCAGCGGGTGGTCGCTGGG
>NZ_JBPCSJ010000179.1:0-5009 GCF_051007235.1 Hydrogenophaga sp.
GATGATCGGCAGCAGGCGGGCGCCGATCTCGTCGGCCTCGGCGCCGGTGATGATCAACGGCGGCACCAGGCGGATCACGCTGTCGGCCGTGACCGAGAGCAGCAGGCCGGCGTCGGCCGCGCGCTGGGTGATCACGCCGCAGGGCTTGTCCAGCTCGATGCCGATCATCAGGCCGTGGCCTCGCACTTCCTTCACGCCCTTCTTGCCCATCAGGGCCGTCACCAGCTTGGTCTGCAGGTGCAGGCCCATCTTGGCGGCGTTCTCCAGCAGGCCGTCTTCGTCCCTGATGCGGATGGTTTCGACGCCGGCGCGCATGGACAGCGGGTTGCCGCCAAAGGTGGTGCCGTGGTTTCCGGGCGCAAAGATGTTCGCGGCCTTGGGACCTGCGACGACGGCGCCGATCGGCACGCCAGAACCCAGGCCCTTGGCCAGCGGCATCACGTCGGGCTGGATGCCCGCCCACTGGTGCGCGAACCACTTGCCGGTGCGGCCCATGCCGCACTGCACCTCGTCGATCATCATCAGCCAGTCGTTGGCGTCGCACAGGGCGCGCACGCCCTGCAGGTACTCGACGCGCATGGGGTTCACGCCACCTTCGCCCTGGATGGTTTCGAAGAACACGGCCACCACGTTGGGGTTGCCGGCGGTGGCCTTCTTCAGCGCCTCGATGTCGTTCACCGGCACGCGGATGAAACCTTCCACCAGCGGGCCGAAGCCGGCCTGCACTTTGGGGTTGCCCGTGGCCGACAGGGTGGCGATGGAGCGGCCATGGAAGGCTTTTTCATAGACCACGATCTCCGGGCGCTCGATGCCCTTGTCGTGACCGTACTTGCGCGCCAGTTTGAGAGCGGCTTCGTTCGCTTCCAGGCCGGTGGAGCAGAAGAAGACGTTGGTCAGGCCGGAGCGTTCCACCAGCAGCCGGGCCAGTTCTTCCTGGCCGGGCACGTGGTAGTAGTTGCAGCAGTGGATCATGTTGGCCACCTGATCCTGCAGCGCCTTCACCAGTTTGGGGTGGCCATGGCCCAGGGTGTTCACCGCGATGCCGGCCAGCGCGTCCAGGTATTCCTTGCCGTTGACGTCCCACACGCGGCAGCCCTTGCCGTGCGTCAGGGCGATCGGCAGTCGCCCGTAGGTGTTCATCACGTGGGGCGACGACGGGACGATGGGGGCAGCGGCGCTCATGCAGGACTCCAGAAAGGGAAGGGCAGACCGATAGAAACAGAAGCGGCCCAACGAAGGTTGAGCCGTTGAAAGCCGATTTTAGGCGCTGCATTGGGCACGATCATTGCTGATGCAGCATCGCTGTCATGAAAGCACGCCAGCATGAATGGCCGGTGACGCGGTGAATGCCCCAGTGAGGTGCGCCGCTCATCCGGGTAATCCCTTGGCTCAAGTCTTATATAAGATATAATTCCGGTATCTGCAACGGCATTCCATCCGACGTTGCTGCAGAGCCCAGCCGCCCTCCACACGAAGGCTCAGCGCACGACGTCCACCGCCCGCTCGCTACCCACCCATGGCCGCCAACCCCTCCGCCAAGCAAGTGTTCATCCAGGGCGTGACCCGGAGCGGACGCACGTTCCGCCCCAGCGACTGGGCCGAGCGCCTGGCCGGCGTGATGAGCCAGTTCCGTCCCGGCGGCGGCAGCTCGCGCATCGGCAGCCACCTGGCCTATTCGCCCTGGTGTGTGCCCACGGTGGTCAACGGCATCAAGGTCGTCATCGTGCACACCGATCTGCGCGAAGCCGAGCCCATGGCCTGGGACTTCTGCATGAACTTCGCCAAGGACAACGACCTGCAGGTGGCCGAAGGCTGCCTGCTGCCCGAGCCCCCGGCCAAGGCCTGACGGCGTCCGGTGGCGCTTGCCACCGACGGGCCATCCGCATCCGCTATCCTCCGCCGGTCGGGCAGCCAGGCCCCAGTTTTGAACGGAGCAGACCATGGCGATGGATGTGGTGGATTACCAGTTGCACGGCGACGACATGCAGTTCGTCGAAATCGAACTCGACCCCGGTGAGGCCGCCATCGGCGAAGCCGGCAGCATGATGTACATGGAAGACGGCATCCGCATGGACACCGTCTTCGGCGACGGTTCGTCCGGCTCGGGCGGCGGCGGCCTGTTCGGCAAACTGCTGGGCGCGGGCAAGCGCCTGATCACCGGCGAATCGCTGTTCACCACGGTCTACACCAACGATGGCCACGGCAAACGCAAGGTCGCGTTCGCCGCACCCTACACCGGCAAGATCATCCCGTTCGACCTGAGTCAGCACGGCGGCACCCTGATCTGCCAGCGCGACGCCTTCCTCTGCGCGGCCAAGGGCGTGGCCCTGGGCATCGCTTTCCAGCGCAAGCTGGGCACCGGCTTCTTTGGCGGCGAGGGCTTCATCATGCAGAAGCTCGACGGCGATGGCCTGGCCTTCGTGCACTCGGGTGGCACGGTGCTGGAACGCAAGCTCGCGCCCGGCGAGGTGCTGCGCGTGGACACCGGCTGAGTTGTGGCCTACACGCCGGACATCGACTTCGACATCCAGTTCGTGGGCGGCGTGAAGACGGCGCTGTTCGGCGGCGAAGGTTTGTTTTTCGCCACGCTGCGTGGCCCGGGCACGGTCTGGATCCAGTCGCTGCCCTTCGCGCGCCTGGCCTCGCGCATCTTCGCCGCGGCACCCATGGCCCAGGGCGGCAGCGGCCGTGGTGGCGAGCAAGGCGGCCTGGCCGGTGGATTGCTGGGCGGCAGCCTGCTCGGCGGTTTCGTCGGTGGAGACGACGACTGACCCCGGTGTCGAGCGCCCAAAGAAAAACCGCCCCGAGGGGCGGTTTTCTCTTTTGCTGGCAGCGCACCGTTTCAAACGGCAGACCGGTGCATCAGGGATGCGTCGGTCCGGGCTGATGGCCTGCCGGAGCAGGCCGGCCGTCGCTGAAATCAAGCGGCGGCGGTGGCCAGGGCCTTGACCTTGGCGGACAGGCGGCTCTTGTCGCGAGCGGCCTTGTTCTTGTGGAAGATGCCCTTGTCGGCCACGGTGTCGACCACGGTCTGCATCTTGGCGAACAGTTCGGCAGCCTTGGTCTTGTCGCCGGCCAGAACAGCCTTTTCGACGTTATTGACGGCGGTGCGGTACTTCGAACGCAGCGAGGTGTTGGCTGCGTTCAGCTTGACGTCTTGGCGTGCGCGCTTGCGGCCAGACGCCAGACGGGGGTTCTTTTTCTTCGGCTTGGTTGCCATGGTGTAAATCCTTTACGTGTTTGGGATGATGCCAGCAAAGCCGAACATTATAGCCCGGCGTTCCATCGCCTGCCACCACCTGCCATTCAGACCTGGGCGGCTGTGGAACGGCCCTGCGACAGGCTTAGGACCGGCCACCGGCCTTGTCCCTCCTCCAAGCCGCAGGCGCCAGAGAGGGTGACGACGCCGCAGGCGGCGCAGGGGGTGCTCTTACACTCCCCGCGTGTCACTCTTCAAATCCGCCTCGCTCGTCTCCCTGCTGACCCTGGCCTCGCGCATCACCGGGCTGGTGCGTGAGCTGCTCATGGCCTCGGCCTTTGGCGCCAGCGCCCTGACCGACGCCTTCAACGTCGCTTTCCGCATCCCCAACCTGCTGCGGCGCCTGTTCGCCGAGGGCGCATTCAGCCAGGCCTTCGTGCCGGTGCTGGCCGCCGCGCGCGAGAAGGAGGGCGACGACGCCACCCGCCAGATGGTCGACCAGATCGCCACCGTGCTGGCCTGGGCGCTCACGCTGACCTGTGTGCTGGGGGTGGCCGGCGCGCCGGTGCTGGTCTGGGCCATGGCCAGCGGCTTGCAGCAGAGCCCGCACGGTTTTGAGGCGGCGGTGTTCATGACGCGCTGGATGTTCCCCTACATCGGCTTCATGTCCTTTGTCGCGCTGTCGGCCGGCATCCTGAACACCTGGAAGCATTTTGCTGTGCCGGCCGCCACGCCGGTGCTGCTGAACGTGGCCATGATCGCCGCGGCCGGCTGGGGCGCCCCGTGGTTCAAAACCCTGGGCATCGAACCCATCTACGCCATGGTCGGCGGCGTGCTGCTGGGCGGCACCTTGCAGCTGGCGGTGCAGATCCCGGCACTGCGCCGCCTGGGCATGCTGCCGCGCATCGGCCTGCGCTGGGCCACACTGCGGGCCGCATGGGCACACCCCGGCACGCGCCGCGTCACCACGCTCATGTTGCCGGCCCTGCTGGGCGTCAGCGTGGCGCAGATCTCGCTGCTGATCAACACCCAGATCGCCTCGCACCTCACCACCGGCAGCGTCAGCTGGCTGACCTACGCCGACCGCCTGATGGAGTTCCCCACCGCCATGCTGGGTGTGGCGCTGGGCGTGGTGCTGCTGCCGCAACTGGCAGCGGCCCGCGCCGCCGACGACGGGGTGCGCTACAGCAACCTGCTGGACTGGGGCCTGCGCCTGGTGGTGCTGCTGGCCGTGCCGTGCGCGGTGGCGCTGCTCACGTTCGCGCGGCCGCTGGTGGCCACGCTCTACCACTACGGCGCCTTCAGCAGCACCGACGTGCAGCAGACCACCGTGGCGCTGATGGGCTACGGCGCTGGCCTGCTGGGCCTGATCGCCATCAAGGTGCTGGCGCCGGGCTTTTATGCCCGCCAGGACATCAAGACGCCTGTGAAGATCGCGGTGGTGGTGCTGGCGCTGACGCAGCTGATGAACCTGGTCTTCGTGCCCTACCTCGCGCACGCCGGTCTGGCGCTGGCCATTGGCCTGGGTGCCATGGTCAACGCGCTGTGGCTGCTGATCGGCCTGATCCGCCGCGGCGCCTACACCCCGTCGGCCGGCTGGGCGCGCTTTGCGCTGCAGGTGCTGGCGGCCAGCGCGCTGCTGGCGGTGTACCTGATGTGGCTGGCCGCCCGCGTGGACTGGGTGGCGCTGCAGGCCCATGCCCTGCAACGCGTCGGCCTGCTTGCGCTGGCGGTGCTGGGCGCTGCGCTGGTCTACTTCGTCAGCCTGACGCTGGCCGGTGTGAAGCTGCGCCAATTCGTCCGAAAATGA
>NZ_JBPCSJ010000180.1:0-4572 GCF_051007235.1 Hydrogenophaga sp.
GCAGGAGACGCAGGCTGCACGGCGGTGAGTCAACCAGTTCAGCCGTCAAGACAACCCAACGCGTCTTGACCACTGAAGTTTCAACGATCTGAAAGATATAAGGAGACCCCATGAGCCACACCACCACCCGACGCAGCGCACTCACTCTGTTGGCTGGCCTCGTCGCCCTGGCCGGCGCACCGACCACGCACGCGCAAGCTTTCCCGTCCAAGCCGCTCACCCTGGTCGTGCCTTTCCCAGCTGGTGGTGGGCCGGACCTGGCGGCCCGGGTATTTGCCGAGAAACTGGCACCCCGACTGGGCCAGGCGGTGGTGGTGGAGAACCGCCCCGGCGCTGGCGCCCTGCTGGGCGCAGGGGTGGTGGCCAAGTCGGCGGCCGATGGCCACACCCTGCTGTTCACCCCCAACACGGTGGTCATCTCCCCGCATGTGCTGGCGCCCGGTGCGGGTGGCGGGGTCGATGTGCAGCGCGACCTGATGGCCGTCATCGCCCCGGCCACCACGCCCATGGTGCTGTTGGCCAGCCCACAGCTGGGGGCGAACAACCTCAAGGCGGCGCTGGACCTGATCCGCAAGACCCCAGGCATGCCCTACGGCAGCCCGGGCAACGGTTCACCCATGCACTTTGCGGGCGAGATGTTCCAGCGCGCCGCCAAGGTAGACCTGCTGCACGTGCCCTACCGCGGCGTGGCACCGTCCATCACCGCCGCGCTCGGCGGCGAGGTCAAGCTGCTGTTCACCGGCCTGGGCGGTGCGGTGCAGCACATCAAATCCGGCAAGCTGGTGCCGCTTGCCGTGACCGAGCGCGCGCGCTCTGAGCTGATGCCCGAGGTGCCGACCGCCACCGAGCAGGGGGTGCCCGGTGTCGAGGTCGAGGCCTGGTACGGTGTGTTCGCCCCTAAGGGCACGCCGGCCGCGGTCGTCACGCGGCTGAACCAGGAGTTCAACGCCGTGCTGCAGATGCCCGATGTGCGCAGCAAGCTCACCGCCGCCGGCCTGGAGCTGGTGGGCGGCACCCCGCAGCAACTGGAGGCCTTCGTCAAGGCCGACCACCAGCGCTACGGCACGCTGGCGCGCGAGCTCAACATTAAGGCGGATTGAGTTGGTAAACCCCTTGCGCCGCTTCGCGGCTTCCCCCTCTCTGGCGCGGCTGCGACGCTGGGCGGGGGACGCTCCCTGTGGCCCGGCAAAGCCGGTTCCACGGGAGCACTGGATGGGATCGCTCCTTCGCAGCGCTGGCCATCCAGGCTGAGCATTTCCGTACGTCAGAGTCTTCCCCATGCGTAAACGGCCGAACTTCCTGTTGTTCATCACCGACCAGCACCGGGCCGACCACCTGGGCTGCGCAGGGCATCCGGACGTGCGCACGCCGCACATCGACGCGCTGGCCGCGCAAGGCCAGCGTTTCACCGACTTCCACGTCGCCACGCCCATCTGCCAGCCCAACCGCGCCTCACTCATGACCGGGCGCCTGCCCAGCGCCCACGGCGTGCAGATGAACGGGCGGGAGCTGTCCCTGGGCGAGCGCAGCTTCGTCGAGACGCTGCGTGCGTCCGGCTACCGCACGGCGCTGGTGGGCAAGTCGCACCTTCAGAACATCACCGCCGTCCCGCCACCCTGGCCGGGCGCGGGCCAGCGCCTGCCCGACGATGCCCGCAGCCCCCATCCCGGACGCTACGGGCAGGAAGTGGCCACCCGCTGGGCCAGCGACCCGGCCTTCGACCTCGACCTGCCTTACTACGGCTTCGAACGGGTGGCGCTGACCATCGGCCACGCGGACGAGCAACAGGGCCATTGGCGGCGCTGGCTGCGCCAGCAATGGCCCGACGCCGACCAGCTGATTGGCCCCGAAAACGCGGCGCCCTCGCCCGGCCTGGCCCTGGGACGGCTGCGCCAAGCCTGGCGCACCCGGGTACCGGAAGACCTCTACCCCACGGCCTACATCGCCGACCGCAGCTGCGACGAACTGCAGCGCCTGGCGCGCGAGGCGGCGCCGTTCTTTCTGCAGTGCTCCTTCCCCGACCCGCACCACCCCTTCACACCGCCCGGGCGCTACTGGGACCTGTTCGACCCCGCCACGGTGCAGCTGCCGCCGACCTTCCACGCCGAGCTGGTGGACCCGCCACCCGCGGTGGCCTGGCTGCGCGCACAGCGCAAGCGCGACCCGGCCTTCCGCCCCGGTCACGGCGCGTTTGCCTGCACCGAGCAGGAGGCGCGCGAAGCCCTGGCGCTCAACCACGGCAGCCTGGCCTGCATCGACGACGCCATCGGTCGCGTGATGGCCTGCCTGCGCGCGCTGGATCTGGACCGCGACACCATCGTCATGTTCACCAGCGACCACGGCGAACTGCTCGGTGACCGGGGCTTGATGTTCAAAGGCGGCCTGCACTACGCACCGCTGACGCGGGTGCCCTTCATCTGGCGCGACCCCGCACAGACCCGCAGCGGGCAGACGGTCAGTGCCCTGGCCCAGACCACCGACATCGCGCCCACGGTGCTGGTGCGTGCCGGTCTGCAGCCCGCCAACGGCATGCACGGGCTGCCGCTGCAACCGGTGCTGCAGGGGCAGGCGGACAGCGTCCGCGAGGCGCTGCTGATCGAAGAGGAAAGCCAGCGCAGCGACTTCGGGCTGGACCGTCGCGTGCGGATGCGCACCCTGCGCGACCACCGGCACCGCTACACCGTTTATGACGGCCAGCCCTGGGGCGAGCTGTACGACCTGGAGGCCGACCCGCTGGAGCTGCACAACCGCTGGAACGACCCGCGGGCGCGTGGCCTGCGGGGCGAACTGGCCGAGCGTCTGGCGCGCGCGATGCTGACCAGCACCGACAGCAGCCCCTACCCGACCGCCTCGGCCTGAGAGGCGCTAGGTCAGAGGTCCAGCACCAGCCGGGCGCTCTTGCAACCCGACACGCAGACCATCATCGACCGGTTCGTGGCCTGCTCGGCCGGCGTGAGCACCGAGTCGCGGTGGTCCGGCTCGCCTTCGAGCACGCGGGTTTCGCAGGAGCCGCAGATGCCCTCTTCGCAGCTGAACGGCACGTTGGCGCGGAGGTCGATCAGGCACTGGTGCAGGGTCTTGTCGGGCGTGACCTCGAAGGTCTTGGCGCTGCGGCGCAGTTCCACCGTGTAGGCCTGCTTCGCATCGGCCGATGCGGCCACTTCCACGGCAGCGAAGCGCTCGATGTGGGCGTTGGCGTGGCCCAGTGACTCGCAGGTCTTCTCGAAGTTGTCCAGCATCACGGCCGGGCCGCAGGCGTAGTAGTGCTCGCTGGCCGACGCAGGGCGCCGGCCCAGCAGGGCGTTCAGGTCGGGCGGGCCGCCGCGCTCGTCGTCGAAGTGCCAGGTCACCGTCACGCCCAGCGCCTCGATCTCCGCGATGAAGGCCGCGCTCTTGCGCGAACGTGCGAAGTACAAAAACTCGAAGCTGCGCCCCAGCGCCTGCAGCCGCCGCGCCATGCAGAGCAACGGCGTGACGCCGATGCCGCCCGCCACCAGCACCGAATGGCTGGCGTCCTCGTGCAGCGGGAAGTTGTTGCGCGGCACGCCGATGGTCAGGCGCATGCCCACGCGCAGCTGCTCGTGCACGCAGCGCGACCCACCGCGGCTGGCGCGGTCCTTTAGCACACCCAACACGTAGCGGTGGTTCTCGCGGCAGTCGTTGCACAGCGAATAGCTGCGCACCATGCCGTTGGGCAGGTGCAGGTCGATGTGAGATCCAGCCTCGAAGGCCGGGAAGCTGGCGCCGTCCACCGGCCGCAGCTCGACGCTGATGATGTCGTCGGCCTCGAAACGCAGCGTGTGGACCCAGGCCTGCAAGGAAGTGGCGTTGCTCATCGTGTGGTCGCGTGTGTGGGTCGGTTCAGCGCAGCGCCTGTTCCAGCTGCTGGTTGGCCAGGTTGCGCAGGTGACGGCGCAGGCGGACGATGCCCATGTCGTGCTGGTACAGGTGCTCGCGCTGGTTGGCGTCGGGCTCCATGTTCTCCACTGCCACGCGGTCCTGCTCCAGCACGTTCCAGTGGCGCTGTTCCAGCCGGTTCTTGTACAGGAAGCGCCAGGTGTCGCGCTGCCAGCCGTCCACCTTGCGGCAGCGCCAGTGGAACACGCCGGCCGCGCGCTTGTTGATGGGCGTGTAGCTGCCGATGATGGTGAAATTGCCGCCAGGACCACCGGTCTTGGGGTAGGGGATTTCCAGGCGCATGACGTGGATGCCCAGGTCCAGCCACTCGGTCCAGTCGAAGTTGACGCCGCGCTGCCCCTTCTTCTCGAAGATGAAGCCGTTCTCGACTTCGCGGATCTGGAACTCGGCCGTGTTCTCGCCCTCGCTCATGGTGTGCGACTGCTTGTGCAGGTACACGCCGTGCATCGGGTCCATCACGTTGTCCACCACATAGCGGTAGTCGCCGCCCCATTCGGTGTAGCAGAGGAAGGAACTCCACTCGGGCGAGGTCAGCTGCTCGGGCAGGCGCAGCGGCGGGGCTTCGTCCAGTGCCGGGTTGCTGGCGTTATACAGAAAGATGGCGCCGTTGCTCTCGGCGGTGTGGAACATGCGGGCGGCGCGCGAGCCCTCGAG
>NZ_JBPCSJ010000181.1:0-6981 GCF_051007235.1 Hydrogenophaga sp.
TCGGGGAAGCGCTCGGTCACCAGCTCTTCGCCGCGCGACCACAGCCAGACCTGGCCCGCGCGCTGCACCAGTTGCGCGCGGATGCCGTCCCACTTCCATTCCACCTGCCAGTCGGTGGGCGGACCGAGCAGTTCGTCGAACAGGTCCAGTGCTTCGTTGAACGGGTGGGCGAGGAAGAAGGGGTAGGGCTGGCCGCTGGTCTGCTGGTTCTGTTCGGTGGGGCTTTCGGGCGCCACCAGCGCCGCGTAGTCGGCGGCGGTGGGTTGCGCGCCGATGTGGGTGTAGCCCATGAGCCGCTGCGCGACGCGCTTGGCGTCTACACCCGCCACCGCCGCCAGCGCTTGCGTGACCTGCAGCTTGGACACGCCGACGCGGAAGCCGCCGGTGATGAGCTTGAGGTAGACGAAGCGCTGGTCATCGGCCACCGCGCCCCACTGCGCGCGCAAGCGTTCGGCCAGCGTTTCGGGCGGCAGGCCGCGCAGCGGCAGCAGGTGCTGCGTCAGCCACTCTGCCAGGCCGCGCTCCACCGGCGCGCTGGCCGGTGGCAGCAGCAGCGACACGGTTTCTGCCAGGTCGCCCACGGTCTGGTAGCTCTCTTCAAACAGCCATTCGGGCAGGCGCGTGGCCGCCAGCGCCTGCTCGCGCAATGCGCGTGTGGGCACGGTCTGGCGCGGTTTGCCGCCGGCCAGAAAGTACACCGCCCAGGCAGCGTCTTCGGCCGGTGCCTCGGCAAAGTAGCGCTGCAAAGCTGACTGCTTCTCGCGTGTGGCGGTGCTGGCGTCCAGCTCGCGGTAGAGGGTGGCGAAACGCCGCATCAGAAAGCCTCCGTCCGGCGGACTGCGGCGCGAGCCTCTTCGGGCGGCCGTGCGGGCCTCATGCCGCTGGCTCCTCGGGCTTCGCATCGGCGGCTTTGTCCGCCACATCGTCGTCGCCGTACTCGGTCTCGAAGGCCTGCGCGTCCAGCCCCTGCTCGGTCAGCCAGCGCACCAGCACCGGCACGCTGCCGTGCGTCACGCGGATGTGCTCGGCGCCCGTGGCTTTGATGGCGCTCATCAGCCCCGGCCAGTCCGCATGGTCGGACATGACGAAGCCCCGGTCCACGCCGCGCCGCCGCCGCGTGCCGCGCACCAGCATCCAGCCGCTGGCGAAGGCGTCCACCGCGTCGGCGCCAAAGCGCTTCATCCACTGCGTTCCCTGGGCCGAGGGCGGGGCCACCACCAGTGCCCGCTGCAGCGCGGTCTTGTCGAGTTCGGTCACGCGGTGCGTGGGCGACAACTCAACGCCCGCCGCGCGGTACACCGCGTTCAGCGGCTCCACCGCGCCGTGCACGACGATGGGGCCGATGCTGGCGTCCACCCCGTGCAGCAGCCGCTGCGCCTTGCCGAAGGCGTAGCACAGCAGCACCGAGGCGCGGCCTTCGTCCGCGTTGCAGCGCCACCAGGCGTTGATCTCGTCGAACAGCACCGCCTGCGTCGGCCAGCGGTAGATGGGCAGGCCGAAGGTGGATTCGGTGATGAAGGTGTTGCAGCGCACCGGCTCGAACGGGGTGCAGGTGCCGTCGGCCTCGGTCTTGTAATCGCCCGAGGCGACCCACACACGCCCCGCATGCTCCAGCCGCACCTGGGCCGAGCCCAGCACGTGCCCGGCCGGGTGCAGCGACAGCCTCACACCGTGGTGTTCGATGACCTCGCCGTAGTCCAGCGTCTGCAGCGCAATATCCGCCCCCAGGCGCTGGCGCAGCGTGCCCGCGCTGAGCGTGTGGGCGAGGTAGTGGTCGTGGCCCCAGCGTGCGTGGTCCGAATGGCCGTGCGTGATCACGGCCCGCTCCACCGGCCGCCAGGGGTCGATGAAGCAGTCCCCCGCCGGGCAGTACAGGCCTTCGGGGCGGGCGACGATGAGGTCGGACGAAGCGGCGGTGTGGGTGGCGGCCATGGCGTTCGGCAGTGTGCCGCATGGCCGGCAACCCGGTAGGCCGGGCGGGTAACGGCCTGCTTGCCCGTCCCCCGTCGGCCCAACAAAAAACCCCACGGCCATGCGGCGGTGGGGCTTGGGGGCGCGCTGCCATGCCCCGGGGCGTGGCGGCTTCGCCGGGTTTCAGCGGGTGCGGAAGCTCCGGACCAGACCGGTGAGGTTCTCGGTCTGGGATGCCAGGCTCTGGGCCGCGGCGGCCACCTCTTCCACCAGGGCCGAGTTTTGCTGGGTCGCCTGGTCGATGGAGCGCACGGCCTCGTCCACGTGGGCGATGTTCCGGCTCTGATCGGCCGAGGCCGATGAAATCTCGCTCACCAGCGTGCGGACCTGTTCGACGCTGCTTTGCAGTTCGGTCAGGGTGCTGCCCAGCCCTTGCACCTGGCGGGCACCGCTGTCCACGCGATCGACGGACTCGGCGATCAGCGAGCGGACCTCTGCGGCCGCCGATGTCACGCGCTGTGCCAGGTTTCGGACCTCGCCCGCGACCACGGCAAATCCGCGGCCCTGTTCGCCGGCGCGAGCGGCTTCCACCGCTGCGTTCAGCGCGAGGATGTTGGTCTGGAAGGCGATGCCGTCGATGACGCCGATGATGTCGCCAATCCGGCGCGACGACTCGCTGATGCGCTCCATGGTGGCCGACACCTGGACCATCGCGGTCCCGCCGTCGTGCGCCACCTTGGCCGTGCGTTCGCTGAGGTCGTGCATCAGCCGCGCGTTGCTGGCGGTCTGGTCGACCACGCCGGACAGATCGCTCAGGGTGGCCGACGTCTCCTGCAGCGACGAGGCCTGGGTCTCCGTGCGGGAAGACAGGTCCATGTTGCCCTGCATGATCTCGCGGGACGCCAGGTCGATCGATTCGGCCGTCTCGCGCACGGCGGACACCATGTTGGCCAGCTGGCCCGCCATGGTGCGCAGCGAGCGCAGCAGGTCGGCCGCCTCGTCCTGGCCCGTCACGTCGATCTGCACCGCGAGGTCGCCCTTGGCGACACGCGAGGCAATGTCCGCGGCCTCGCGCAGCGGGCGCGTCACGGAACGCGTCATGGCCACGGCAAAGCCGATGGTCGCCAGGGTGATGGCGAGCAGCATGCCGGAGAGCCAGGCGATCCGGCTGCGGTTCTCTGCCGCAATGGTCTTTTTGGCGGCGGCGGCGCGCTCGGCTTGCAGTGCCGAGAGCTGAACGAACTGCTGGGCCCATTCCCGCTCGATCGGCAGGAAGCGCTCCGACAGCGCCTTGGCCGCCTCGTCACCGGCAAAGGCCATGGTGAAGCGGATGGCCTCGTCCACCACCGGCTCGGCCTGCTTGCGCAGCGCGGACGCTTTGTCGAGCAGGGCGCGCTCGCTGGCATCGGTTTCCAGCTGGGCAAACGCTTCCTCGGCCTGCACCAGCGCCTTGAGCGCGGTGCGGTACGCCTCCACGTCCTGGTTGACCTGCGACCCGTCGGTCTGCAGCCCGGCGCTGCGGATGGCCGAGGCCAGCATGAGCTGGGACTCCCGCATGCGGGACACCAGCGCGGTGCGCTCGCTGGCTTGCGCCTCGGTCCGGACAATCGCGGCCTGGCCTGCCTGACCCACCATCGCCGAGGCCACGAAGGCCAGGATGGCGGTGGCGATCACGATGGCGAAACCGGCAGACAGGCGGGTGCCGATCTTGAAGCGCTGGAGCATGGCGGGATTCCTGGAAATGAAGGGTGCAACAGCCGGTGTCGGGCGCCGAGGCGCCCCGTCTTACTTGCTGGAGGAAATGGCCACGGCGATGAAGCCGTCAAAGCCGTCCACCTTGCGCACGAACATCGCGCGATCTTCGAGCTTCTTGGTCTCGGGGTTGATGAACTGGTAGTCCACCCAGCCGCCGTTCTTGTCCCTCTGGACCGTGGCGATGAATTCCTTGACGAATTCCTTGCCGTTCGGGTCCTTGGACTCGTAGGTGTTCTTGCCCACCAGGCGCTCGTTGAGCGAGCTGGCCAGCACCACACCCTTCATGTCCACGAAGTTGATGTTGATGCCTTTGATCTTCCACTCGGCGGCGGTATTGAAGTCCTTGGCGGCTTGTTCCGGGCCGACTTTCTTGACGTGTGCCAGGGCAGCCGATGACTGCGCCTGGGCTTCGGCCTTGGTGGCACCGGCGGCCCAAGCACTGACGCTGAGCACGGAGGCGACGAGGAGGGTGGCGACGCGGGAGAACAATTTCATGAGACGGGCTCCAGAGGGTTGAGGCAAAGAAAAAGACCGCTGCCGGCTCCAGGCCAGAGCCCGGCAGTGGTCCGTTGCGATACACCCCTGGGTTAACGTCCGCCAGCGCCAAAACTTGAGCCCGGCGCGCCCGGTTGAACGGTTTGTTTGCGCTGTCCGGGTGGGCCTTGGCTCAGGACCGCAGCGTGGGCCGGGCGGGCGACAGCATGTCAGTGGTCAGCCCACAGTCGCTGATGTGCGGCGGCAGCGGCAGGCCGCGCGCCAGCGCCGCGCAGGCCTCGCCCATGGCGGCGCTGGTCTGGATGCCGTAGCCGCCCTGTGCCGCGCACCAGAAAAAACCTGGCGCTGTCCCGTCAAACCCGCCCACCAGTTCGCCATCGGCCACGAAAGAACGCAGACCGGCCCAGGTGTGGGTTGGGCGGGGCGTGAGCGTGGTCCAGGTCTCCAGCGCGTGAAGGCCCAGCGCAATGTCCAGTTCCTCGGGCTGCACGTCCTGCGGGTGCGTGGGGTCCTGGTTCACCGGCGAGGCGAGCAGGGCGCCCGCGTCGGGCTTCATGTAGAAGCTTTCGTCGGCCGCCAGCAGCAGCGGCCAGTGGGTGGTGTCCACGCCCGCGGGGGGCGCAAAGGTGAAGGCGGTGCGGCGCTTGGGCACCAGGCCGATGGGGGTCACGCCGGCCAGCTGCGCCACCGCGTCGCACCAGGCGCCTGCGGCGTTGATCAGCACCGGCGCGGCGAACTCGGCACCCGTCGCGGTGCGCACCTGCCACAGGTCGCCACGGCGTTCGATGGCCACCACCTCCGCATCGCACACCAGCGTTCCGCCCGCGTGCCGGAAGCCGCGCAGGTAGCCCTGGTGGATGGCGTGCACGTCCATGTCGAAGCTGTCGGGCTCGTGGATGGCCGCGGTCACCTTCTCGGGGCGCAGCGCCGGCACCATGGCCAGGGCTTCGGCGGCGCTCAGGCGCTGTCCGCGCGTGCTGGTCTTTTGCAAGGTGGCCCAGGCTTCGTCCAGGTGGTGCATCTCGTCCGGGCCGGCCACCGTCAGCAGCCCGCGCGGCGTCAGCAGCGGCGCCTGGGCGAAACCCGGCGGTGGGTTCAGGAAGAAGGGCTCGCTGGCCCTGGAGAGCGCCCGCACCTGCGGCGGCCCGTAGCTGGCAATGAACTGCGCCGCCGAGCGACCTGTGCTGTGGTAGCCCGGCTGGCCCTCGCGTTCGAGCATCACGCAGCGGCCGTGCGGCGCCAGAAAGTGGCCGATGGAGGCGCCCGCAATGCCGGCGCCGAGGATGAGGAAGTCGTGGGTGGTGGCGGTCATGAGCGGCTTGTTGTCGGAAGGGGCGGCAGGGGGGTGTGGAATGCCTTGCTTCGGCTGATTGATATGTTTAGACTCTGTATAAACAAGGAGTCCATCATGGCCGAAGCCATTCTTTCGATCAAGCACTGGGGCAACAACCTCGGGGTGCGTTTGCCGCAGGCGGTGGCACGTGAGGCGCACCTGCACGCGGACCAGCAGGTGCGCATGGTAGTGGAGGGTGGCCGCGTGGTGATCGAGCCACTGCCGTCCGGCGAGCTGTCGCTGGAAGAGCGGCTCAAGCGGTTTGACCCGGCCCGCCACGGTGGGGAGGCCATGGCCACGGCGCCGGTGGGAGCCGAGCGTTGGTGACCAGGCGCGCTCCGGTTGGCTGGGCGCCGGACCGGCAAGACATCATCTGGATCGACTGCAACCCCCAGGCTGGGCAGGAGATGCGCGACATCCATCCCTTTCTGGTGCTGTCGCCCCGCGCCTTCAACGACCGCACCTCGATCGTCATCGGTCTGCCCATGACCACGGCGGCCTACAACGCTGACAACCCGTTTGCCTTGGTAGCGGGCGTGGCCGGTGGCGCCAAGGCCGGCAAAACCAGCTACGTGCTGTGCCACCAGCCCAAGTCGTTCGACTGGCGCGCACGACACGCTTCGCCCCACCCGTTGAAGCGGCTCAACGACGTGGTGTTCGCTCAGGTGCGCGGCCTGCTCAACCAGATCATTGCTTTGACATGACAAGCTCGAAACACGTTCTCTTTCTCGTTGCCTCTACCCGCGAACCCGGCCACATGGGCAACACCGAATGGCTGGCCCGCCAGGCCGCGGCCAGCCTGCCCGCCGACACCACCCAGACCTGGGTGCACCTGGCCCGCGCCGGCATCCCCGAATTCGTCGACCAGCGCCACACCGTGGGCAGCTACCCCATGCCCGGAGACGGCAGCGTGATGCGCCATCTGCTGGACCAGACCCTGGCCTGCACCGACTTGGTTTTCGTCGCGCCGGTCTACTGGTTCAGTTTTCCGTCCACGCTCAAGGCCTACCTCGACCACTGGAGCGCCTGGCTGCGCGTGCCGGGGCTGGACTTCAAGGCGCAGATGAGCCAGAAACGCCTGTGGCTCATCGCCACCAACGGCGACCGGGCGAAGGCCCAACCCATGATCGACTCGACCGCGATGTGCGCCAAGTTCCTGGACATGCCGCTGGCCGGGGTGCTGTGGGGCAAGGGTGGGGCGCCGGAGGCGGTGAAGGGGGATGTGGAGGCGGTCGCGGCAGCAAGCGGTTTCTTGCATGCAGTGGGCGCCTGACTGGTCACGCACCGCTTGCTATTCCCACCAGCCAAGAGTCCTCCCGAGCCAGTAAACAGGTCCTGCACTGGCGGCAAGGATGAGCGGCAGCTTGATGATCAAGAGCGCCAGGAGACGAACAAAAGGTCCGTCGCGGCTGAAATGCCGCATTGCGTCTGGGATGACGACGACTTGCCTGTGTGTTGGGGATGGTTTCGTATCCATGCTCCAAGAG
>NZ_JBPCSJ010000182.1:0-5173 GCF_051007235.1 Hydrogenophaga sp.
CGCTGCAACTGCCGCCGCCTGACAAGAAAAGCGACAAGTATGTTTACGCCACCGAGGCCGAGCCGATTCTGGCCGAGCGCATTGAGCGTGAAGAAGACGTCAAGACCCTGATCGAGCTGGCGCAGAAGCTCGAAGGCATGACCCGCAACATCGGCATGCACGCCGGCGGCGTGCTGATTGCTCCGGGCAAGCTCACCGATTTCTGTCCTCTCTACCAGCAACCTGGCAGCGAGTCGGCGGTGAGCCAGTACGACAAGGACGACGTCGAAGCCATCGGACTGGTGAAGTTCGACTTTCTGGGCCTGGCGACGCTGACCATCCTGGAGATCGCGCGCGAGTTCATCATGAAACGCCACAAGGGCCAGGAGAACTTCCGCTTCGAGGACATCCCGCTGGACGACAAGGCGGTCTATGCGCTGTTCTCCAAGGGCCAGACCGAAGCCGTGTTCCAGTTTGAAAGCCGCGGCATGCAGGGCATGCTGCGCGACGCCAAACCCAGCCGCCTGGAAGACCTGATCGCCCTGAACGCGCTGTACCGACCGGGCCCGATGGACCTGATCCCCAGCTTCGTGGCGCGCAAGCACGGGCGCGAGGTGGTGGAGTACCCGCACCCGCTGGGGGAGCCGGTGCTGGCCGAGACCTACGGGATCATGGTCTACCAGGAGCCGGTGATGCAGACCGCCCAGGTGCTGGGCGGCTACAGCCTGGGCGGCGCCGACATGCTGCGCCGGGCCATGGGCAAAAAGAAGGCCGAAGAGATGGCCGAGCACCGCGCCATCTTCCGCAAGGGTGCGGCCGAAAAGGGCATCGGCCAGGAGAAGGCCGACGAGGTGTTCGACCTGATGGAGAAGTTCGCGGGCTACGGCTTCAACAAGTCGCACGCCGCCGCCTACTCGCTGCTGGCGTACCACACGGGCTGGCTCAAGGTCCACTACACGGCCGAATTCTTCTGCGGCAACATGACCGTGGAAATGGACAACACCGACAAGCTCAAGGTGTTGTGGGAAGACGCGCTGAAGATGGGCATGGCCTTCGAGCCGCCCGATGTGAACCGCGGCGGCTACCGCTTCGAGCCGGTGACCGACAAGCTGATCCGCTACGGCCTGGGTGCGGTCAAGGGCACGGGCCAGCTGGCGATTGAAGCCATCGTCGCGGCACGCGAAGGCCGCGGCGAAGGCCCCAATGGCGATGAGAAGGGACCGTTCACCAGCCTGTTCAACTTCTGCCTGCGGGTGGACCGCCAGCGCATCAACAAGCGCACGGTGGAAGCGCTGATCAAGGCCGGCGCTTTTGACGCGATCCACCGCAATCGGGCCGAGCTGCTGGCCTCGGTCGACGTGGCGTTTGAGTACGCCGCCACCTCGCAGGCCAACGCCAACCAGGGCGGCCTGTTCGACATGCTGGGCGGTGACGACCACGGGTCGAGCACGCAGGAACCGGCCTATGTGGCCACCACCCCCTGGGGTGTGAAGGAACTGCTGACCTACGAAAAGACGGCCATCGGTTTCTATTTCTCGGGCCACCTGTTCGACGAGGTGGGCGCCGAGGTGCGGCGCTTCGCCCGCACGGCGCTGAGCGACGTGAAGGAAAGCCGCGACCCTGTGATCCTGGCCGGCATCGTCTCGGTCTTCCGCGTGATCAACGGCCAGCGCGGCAAGCTCGCCTTCTTCAAGATCGACGACAAGAGCGGCGTGCTCGAAGTCAGCGCCGACGAGAACCTGATCAACCTCTACCGCAACCTGCTCAAGGACGACGAGCTGGTGATCGTGCAGGCCACGGTGCAGCCCGACCGCTTCTCGGGCGGCCTGCGGCTGAAGATCCAGCAGATCTGGGACCTGGCCGCGGCGCGCTGCCGTTTCGGCAAATACCTTCGCGTGGCGGTCAACGGCACCGCGCCGGCGGTGGCCGCGCTGGTGCGCGAGTTTCCGCCCAAGCGCGAACTGACCGACCAGGGCGAACTGGTGCGCGGTCTGCCGGTGCGGCTGGCGGTGCAGCGCGAAGGCGCCCGCTGCGAACTGCAGCTGGACGACCGGGCGCTGTTCTTCCCCACCGACGCGGCCCTGGCCAGCTGGACGGCGCAGGCACACGAGCGCAAGGCCGAGATCGTGTTCGACTGACCGTCCGGTCGGTGCCGCGCGGCGCGCACGCCGTGGACCGTTGCACCGTGAACGAAGTCGCACCCGTCGCGGGTTTTCCCTCAAGTAAGCTGCTGCCGTGCCGAAGGGAAGATCAACCATGAAACTGCAACACAAAGCCTGGGCGCTGGTGCTCATCGTCGTCGGGCTGTGCGCGGGCGGGGCCATGCTGGGGGCGCGGCACATCGTGGGCGCCTCGTTCGAGAAGATCGAAACCGAGCGTGCCGAGCGCGAAGGCGAGCGCGCCCGCCGGGTGCTCAACCAGCAGGTGCTGGCCCTGGCCGCCACCGCGCGCGACTACGCGTTCTGGAGCGACGCCGTGGACTTTGTCCAGGGGCGCAAGCCGTCGTTCATGGCCGACAACTTCGATGTCGAGAACCTGGGTTACCTGCGCATTTCCGAGGTGCTCGTGTTCGACGCCCGTGGCCGTGTGCTGTCCGGCGTGGCGCGCCGCGAGGGCGATGCCCGCCTGCAACCCGTCTCGGCCGAGCGGCAGCTGTCGCTGCGGCCGCTGGTCACGCCGGTGCTGGCTTCGGCCGACCCCAAGACCGTGCTGCAGACGCTGCGCGTGGTCGACGGCCAGCTGGAGCTGCTGGTGGTGGCCGCGGTGCACCACCCGGACCATGCGGCGCAGGGCCTGCAAGGCGCCATCGCCATGGTCCGCCGCCTCGATCAGGCAGAACTCGACCGATTGGCCGACGTGCTGATGATGCCCACGCGCCTGGCGTTCGATCTGCACGGCGCCGCCGATCAGGACTTTCACCACACCGTGCTGGACGAGCAGAGCGAAGAGCTGCACGCCGTGCTGCGCGATCACCAGGGCCAGCCCGTGGCCGAACTGGTGTTGCAGATCGATCGCCGCCTGCACCAGCAGGGCCAGGCCCTGGCCTGGACCGGCATGGGGCTTGCCGCGCTGGCTGGCGTGCTGGCCGCCAGCTTGCTGGTGCTGCTGCTCGACCGCCTGTTGCTGCGCCGCCTGCAGGGTCTGCATGCCGACCTGACCCGCATCACGCGGCAAGGACCGAACGACGCCGCGCCGGCGCGTGGGGGTAGTGACGACGAGCTGGGCCAGCTGGCCGACGGCATCAACGGCCTGCTGGCGCGCGTGCGACAGGACGTGCAGGCCCAACAAGAAGCGCACGCGCAGCAGGAAGCGCTGCAGATCCAGCTGATGCAGAGCCAGAAGACCGAAGCCCTGGGCCGCCTGACCGGCGGGATCGCGCACGACTTCAACAATTCGTTGGCCGCCATCACCGGCTGGGTGCGCCTGGCCGACGAAGACCTGGACCGCGACCACCCCAGCAGCGACGCGCTGCAGCAGGCCCTGAAGGCCACGCGCTACGCCGACGGCCTGATGCGCCAGCTGCTGGCCTTTGGCCGCCAGACGCCGCCCAAGCTGCGCCGCCTGCACTGGACCAGCCTGATCGAGGAGACCCGGCAGCTGGTGGCCTCGGGCCTGACCAAGAGCTGCGAGCTGGTCGTGGACTACCGGGTGGACGACGACGAGGTCGACGCCGATCCGACGCAGCTGCAACAGGTGCTGGTGAACCTGTTGATCAACGCCTCCGACGCGATGCAGGGCAAGGGCCGCATCGAACTGGCGCTGTCCGCGCTGGAACTGCCGTTGCAGGCCGGCCAGACCCTGCCGGCCGGAGCACACGAGCTGCCCGACGGCCGCTATCTGGTGTTGTCGGTGTGCGACCACGGACCGGGCGTCCCGGCCGATCACCTGGGCCGTGTGTTCGACCCCTTCTTCACCACCAAGGGCAAGGGCCGCGGCACCGGGCTGGGCCTGTCGGTGGCGCAGGGCATCGTGCTGCGCCACCACGGCGGCATCGGGGTGAACAACCGGCCGGAGGGTGGGGCCTGTTTCCACATCTACCTGCCGGCCAGCCAGCGTGACGTGGCGGTGGACCCGATCACCAAGCCCGATGGCGGGCCCGGCCAGGGACGCCACGTGCTGTTCGTGGACGACGACCAATTGGTACGCCACGCCTGGAGCGCGCTGCTGGAGCGCCAGGGCTGGCAGGTGACCCGGGCGCGCGACGGCGAAGAGGGATGGGCCCAGTTCTCACAGACCGAAAAGCACTTCGACCTGGTGCTGACCGACCAGTCCATGCCCCGGCTGGACGGTGTCGGGCTGGCCCGGCGCATCCGCGAAGCCTCGGCGTCCACCCCGATCATCCTCATCAGCGGTCACGTCAATGAAGTGGACGCATGCGACCAGCAGACCCTGTTCAACGCCGTGCTGCACAAGCCGGTGGACACGAACGACCTGGGTCGCGTGATGCAGGACGTGCTGGCCACGGGCTCCACACGGTATTGACCGGAGCCCCCACGCTCCGCCGCTGCGCCTCCGCTCAGTCCTGCGGACGCAGGCCGATGATGAGGGCGGGCGGCACACGCCCGTCGGTGTCGCGGGGCAGGGTGGCGGTGCGGTCGATGGCCTTGAGCACGGCTTCGTCCCAGTCGGCGTTGCCGCTGCTCTTGACGATGCGCCGGCCCACGATGGTGCCGTCGGGCAGGGTGCGCACCTCGACTTCGGCGCGCGGGTTGCCGGTGACGGTTTCGGTGAACACCACGTTGGGCTTGATGCGCGCGGCCACACGTGCACCGTAGCCCGCAGACGGTCCGGCCGACTGCTGTGCTGAACCCGTTGCCTGCGGCGCGCCGCTGGCGCCGGCCTGGCCCAGCATCCGTCGGATGTTCTCTTGCCGCTGTCGCTCGGCGGCCTCTTCGCGCTCACGCTTCTCGTCGGCAGCCTTCTTGTCGGCAGCCAGTTTCTGTTCCTGCTGGCGCTTCTTGTCTGCCGCAGCCTTGTCCGCGGCGGCTTTCTCCGTCAGCGCTTTCTGGCGCGCTTCTTCGAGCGCGCGCTGTTCCAGCTCTTTTCTCTGCTGAGCGCGTTGCGTGGCGATCTGCACCTCGCTGGGGCCGGGGGGGGGCGGGGCAGGGCGCGGTTCGGGCCGCACCTCGGGCGCGGGTGCGGGCGGGGCGGGTGGTGGTGCTTCGGCACGCGGTGCGGCCTGCACCGGCAGGCG
>NZ_JBPCSJ010000183.1:0-5751 GCF_051007235.1 Hydrogenophaga sp.
ATATAAGCCACTGGTGAAGCTTTGCCGCTTCGGCCCGGCCAGCCGTGGGGGCACTAACTAGCCCGTCACCGGCGGTGTGGTGGCCAGCACCTCGTCCAGCGTGGTCTGCCCCTCGGCCACGCGCGCAGCGCCGGCCAGGCGCAGCGGGCGCATGCCGTCGGCCACGGCCTGGCGGCGCAGGGCCTCCATCTGCGGCTCGCGGCTGACCGTGTCCTTGAAGGCTTCGGTCACGGTCAGCAGTTCGTACAGGCCCATGCGGCCGCGGAACCCGGTCATGCGACAGTCCACGCAGCCCACGGGTTTGTAGGGGCGGTAACTGCCGGTCACCTTCCAGGGTTTGACGAGTTCCGTCAGTGCCTGGTGCGAGGCGGCGGTGGCGTCGTCGTCCTCGCGCACGCGGCAGGCCGGGCACAGGGTGCGCACGAGGCGCTGTGCCAGCACACCCAGCACGGTGGCGTTGAGCAGGTAGGGCGGGATGCCCAGCTCCATCAGCCGCATGACGGCGCTGGGCGCGTCGTTGGTGTGCAGCGTGGTGAACACCAGGTGGCCGGTCAGCGCGGCCTGCACCGCCATCTCGGCGGTGGCCAGGTCGCGCACCTCGCCGACCATGATGATGTCCGGATCCTGCCGCATCAGCGCGCGCAGGCCCTGGGCGAAGTCCAGGTCCAGGTGGGGTTGCACCTGGGTCTGGTTGAAGGCGGGCTCGATCATTTCGATCGGGTCTTCGACCGTGCTGACGTTCACCTCTTCGGTCGCCAGGCGCTTGAGCGTAGCGTAGAGCGTGGTGGTCTTGCCCGAACCGGTGGGACCGGTCACCAGGATGATGCCGTGCGGGCGCCGGGTCAGGTCTTCCCAGCGCTGCGCGTCGTGCGGCGCAAAGCCCAGCGCGGTCAGGTCTTTGACCGTCGAGTCCGGGTCGAAGATGCGCATCACCAGCTTCTCGCCAAAGGCGGTGGGCAGGGTCGAGAGGCGCATTTCCACCTCTTCGCCACGCTCGGCACCGCGGCCCGGGCGCAGGGTCTTGATGCGCCCGTCCTGCGGGCGGCGCTTTTCCACCACGTCCATGCGGCCCAGCAGCTTGATGCGCGCGGTCATCGCGCTCATCACGCCCATGGGCATCTGGTAGACCGGGTGCAGCACGCCATCGATTCGGAAGCGGATCACACCCTGCTCGCGCCGCGGCTCCAGGTGGATGTCGCTGGCGCGCTGGTCGAAGGCGTATTGCCACAGCCAGTCCACCACCTGCACCACGCCCTGGTCGTTGGCGTCCAGCTGCTTGTTGGCCTTGCCCAGCTCCACCAGCTGTTCGAAGCTGGCCATGGCGTTCTGGCCGCCGCTCTTGCTGGCCGCGCGCACCGACTTGGCCAGCGCGAAAAACTCGGCCGTGTAGCGCTTGATCTCGCCCGGGCTGGCCAGCGCCAGGCGCACGCTGCGGCGGGTCTGGCGCTCCACCTCGGGCACCCAGTCGCGGATGAAGGGTTCGGCCGTGGCCACCACCACCTCGGCCGGCCCCACCAGCACCGGCAACACATGGTGGCGCTCGGCGTAGGCCGCGCTCATCACGTCGGCCACCTTGGCCACGTCCACCTTCAGCGGGTCGATGCGCACGTAGTCCAGCCCACAGCGCTGCGCCAGCCATTGCGTGAGCGCCTCCACGTCCAGCAGCGTGCCGTCGGTGCGCGCCACGCCCACCACGGCCAGCCGCTGCAGCGGGTGCAGCGTGCTCTGTGCACTGGCACAGCGGGCCACGGTGCGCGCGGCCTCGTCGGCGCTGATGACGCCATCCTCGTGCAGCCAGCCGACCAGCACGCGCCAGTCGATCGGGCCGTGCTGGGCGGCGGGTGCGTGGGATGTCGTGTGGGTTTTCATCAGTGCATCTCGCGTGTCATTCAGGCTGCAACACATCCGGGCCGCGGGCAAGGTTTCGTCCAGTGACACCGCCGGGCCGGCTCTGCCGGACGGTTGGTGTCGCCCCCTGGGGGGTGACGCGAAGCGGCGCGGGGGGAGGCTTCACTTGGCTGGCTTGAAGATCTTCATCCACTTCACCGCCGGCAGCCCCCAGCGCGACTGGATCTCTTCGGCCCGCGCCAGCAGCTGCATGCGCGTGGGCCGGTCGGCCGTGCGCTGCGCCAGCACGATGGTGTTGCCCTCGCGCGTGGGCTTGAAGGCCCAGACCGCGTCGTCGCCGAAGGCCGCGCAGATGCTCTGCAGCGAGCGCTCGTAACTCGCAACGCGGCCAAACAGGTTCACGGTCATGCAGCCGTCGTCGGTCAGCACCGAGCGGCAGTCGGCGTAAAAGTCGGGGCTGTCGAGCACGGGCGCCGCGGCTTCGTGGTCGTACAGGTCCACCTGCAGCGCGTCGATCTGGCCGGTGTAGGCCGGGTTGCGGATTTCCTCACCCGCATCGGCCAGCACCACGCGCAGGCGGGCGCTGTCGGCCGGCAGCTTGAACCACTGGCGGCACACCGCCAGCACCTGGGGGTTGATCTCGATGGTGGTGGTGTCCATGCGCAGCTTCTTGAAGTGGAACTTCGTCAGCGCGGCCGAGCCCAGGCCCAGCTGCAGCGCGCGGCGCTTGGACACGGTGTCGGGGTCCACGAAGAGCAGCCAGGCCACCATGCGCTGCACGTAGTCCAGCTCGATGTCGAACGGCGCGTCCAGCAGCATCGAACCCTGGATCCATTCGGTGCCCAGGTGCAGGAAACGCACCTCGCTGTCTTCGGAAATCGTCACATCGGGCAGGGTCTGCACCCCCGTGCGGCGGCGGGCGGTGGCGTTGGCGCCGGCCTTCATGCGCGGCCTCCGGTGGCGTCAGAAAGCCACAGTGCAGCGCACAATGACACGGCATCCGGCGAGGGGATGGGGCCGGTGTCGTCACCGGGGCATGCGGCGGGGGAATACTGCGTCGAAAGCATCTGAACCTTTGAAAGGAATCATTATGAACATGGAAGTTGTCTGGACTTTTCTCACCACGCAGGGCGCGGAGTTCGGTCTGAAAATCCTGGGCGCCATCGCGGCCTGGATCATCGGCCGCTGGCTCATTGGCCTGGCGGTGCGGCTGATCGCGGCCGGCATGGAAAAGGGCAAGAAGCTCGACGCGACGCTGATCCAGTACCTCAAGTCCATCATCTCGGTCACGCTGACGCTGATCCTGGTGCTGGCCATCCTGGACATTTTCGGCATCAAGACCACGTCGTTCGCGGCCCTGCTGGCCGGCGCGGGTCTGGCCATCGGCGCCGCCTGGAGCGGCATGCTGGGCAACTTCGCGGCCGGTCTGTTCCTGCAGGTGCTGCGGCCCTACAAGGTGGGCGACTTCATCAGCGCCGGCGGCACGCTGGGCACGGTCAAGGAACTGGGCCTGTTCGCCACCACCATCCTCACGCCCGACAACGTGATGACCGTGGTGGGCAACAACAAGGTGTTTTCGGACAACGTGCAGAACTTCAGCGCCGAGCCGTTCCGCCGCGTGGATTGCGTGGCCAAGGTGGCCAACAGCGTGGATGTGATGGACGCCATCGCCCGCCTGCGCCCGGCCATTGCCGCCATTGCCAACGTGAAGGATTCGCCGGCACCGGACATCGAGATCCTGCAGTTCACGCCCGAAGGCCCGCTGCTGTGCGTGCGCCCCTACACCCACACCGACCATTACTGGCAGGTCTACTTCGACACGCACAAGGCGATCGTTTCGACCTTTGGCGCGGCGGGCTATCCGGTGCCCGAAACGCCGGTGGTGCACCGTACGGTGGGCTGAGCTTCCTGCTCGGTTTGAACTGAAGCCGTCCGGTGTTCGTGCCGGGCGGCTTTTTCTTTTGTTTGGCCTTTGCCGGCCGACACCGCGCGGGACGTAGGCGCCGCGTGGCCGAGTGAGGCCCCTTTTGCTCGCTGCACGGCCACCGGTTGACGGGCTCGGGGTGTGCTGCAGAGGGAAATAAAAAATCCGGCGCCGGGACGCCCCAAGCCGGATAAGCCCCCACGGGGGCAGCGACCCGCGCAGCGGCGGAGCATGGGGGCGACAGTCCTGAGGCGGCGTCAGCCGCCGGGGGACATTCGCGGCGCAGCGCACCCCGGTGTCGCCAATCCGCGAGGTCTAAGCCAGGGAATATTTGACGAACACATCTCTCCACGCCAGCAGCTTCCGCTCAAACGACCAGCTCGCGTTCGCCGGGCTGGTGGACGGCAGCGGGTGCACCGGCAAACCCAGCGCCTGCGTGTGCTTCGCGTGCCGGAAGCTCTCGCCTCCGTTGTGCGCGATCGCCTGCAAGCGCGGGCATTGCTGCCGCAGCCATGCGAAATCGTTGAGCTCGGCGTTCCGGATGGCGCTGTCCAGGCTGCCCTCGCGCTCGCAGGCGCCGTACACGTCCCAGATGCCCAAGCCCCGTTCGCGCACGGCCTCAACGCGCGCCGCGTAGCTCATCTCCACCAGGTCCACCGCCCACAGCGCCGACAGGATCTTCCAGAACTGGTTCTGCGGGTGGCCGTAATACTGCTGGGCGCGCAGCGATGCCACGCCCGGAAAACTGCCCAGCACCAGCAGCCGCGTGGCGGGCCCGATCACCGGCGGCAGACCGACCAAGCGGGTCATACGGTCAGTAACGCCGCCAGCCGCGGCAGCACGCGTTGCGCGTTGGCGGTGGTCGCCGCGGCGAGCGCTTCGGCGCTGATGCCGCGCAAACCGGCAATCAGCTCACCGATACGCGGCAACTCGGCCGGCGTGTTCAGCCCCTGCGACCGGCCCGCCGCACGCTCGGCGGCGGTGGCGTACAGCCACTGCGGTGGGATATCGGGCGCGTCGGTCTCCAGCACCAGGGCCGACAGCGGCAGACCGGCCGCCAGTGCGCGCAGGCGCTTCGCCGGCTCGAAGGTGGACGCGCCGCCAAAGCCAAGGGCGAAGCCCAGGTCGGTGAAGGCGCGCGCCTGCTCCGGACTGCCGTTGAAGGCGTGCGCGATGCCACCGCCCGTGGGCAGCTCGCGCAGGTGCTTGAGCAAATGGTCGGCACTGCGCCGCACGTGCAGGATCACCGGCAGGCGGTGTTTGCGCGCCAGCTTCAGCTGCGCGCGGTAAAAGCGCTCCTGTCGCTCGCGCATGGCGGGCTCGCACAGCGCGGGCACGAAGAAGTCCAGCCCGATCTCGCCCACCGCCACCAGGCGTGGGTCACCCGCGTGCGCGGTCAGCGCGGCGTCGAGTGCGTCCAGGTCCTCGTCCAGCGCATTCGGCACGAACAATGGGTGGATGCCCAGCGCGTACGCATCGCCCAGCCGGTGCGCCAGCAGACGCACCGTGTCCAGGTTCTGCCGCATCACGGCCGGTATCACACACAGGCCCACACCCCGATCGCTCGCCAAGACCCGAGCGCTCAGCGCCAGCGCGTGGTCCGGTCCGAACTCCGGAGCGTCCAGGTGCGCGTGGGTGTCGATCCACATGGTCGACCGTGAACAAGCTCAGCCGAGCAAACCGGCGGTCAGGCGCAGCACGCGGCCGCAGCGGGCCGCCAGCGCTTCGTCGTGCGTGACGACAATGAAGGCCGTGCCCTGGTCGCGCGCCAGCTGCATCATCAGCTCGAACACGCCGTCGGCGGTGGCGCGGTCCAGGTTGCCGGTGGGTTCGTCGGCCAGCACACAGGCCGGCTGCGCGACCAGCGCCCGCGCGATGGCCACGCGCTGGCGTTCGCCGCCCGACAGCTCGGCCGGGCGGTGGTGCAGACGACCAGACAGGCCCACCTTGGCCAGCACCCGGGCCGCCTGCTCGCCCGC
>NZ_JBPCSJ010000184.1:0-9821 GCF_051007235.1 Hydrogenophaga sp.
GGCTTCGTCGGGCATGCCCGGCGTGAACAGGGGCGAGAAGCCCTTGTGCAGTTCGGTGCCGATGAAGTTGAGCCACTCCATCAGGCGGTAGCGGCCCAGCGTGCCGTAGGCGGGCGCGAGGTTTTTGTCGGGGGCCTGGTCGGCGATGTACTGCACGATGGCCGGGCCTTCGCGCAGTTTCTCGCCGTCGGCCATCACCAGCAACGGCACATAGCCCAGCGGGTTGACCTGGTAGTAGTCGCTGCCGTCGGGCAGCTGGTGGGTCTTGGTCGGAGCGGCGATGGCTTCGAACGGCAGGCCGGACTCGTGCAGCACGATGTGGGGCGAGAGCGAGCAGGCGCCGGGAGAGTAGTAGAGCTTGAGCATGGTTGAGCCTCCTGGGGGTTGGGAATGGGTGGCGGCGATGCTAGCCCGCCCGGCGTTTTCCTGCTGGCCCCGGCGCATGGCCCGCTGGCCAGGGGGTCAAGTGGACTCAACAAGTGGCGTTCGAGTTGGTATCTTGTGGTTCCACTTTCCCGCCGATCTCACCGCACCGCCATGGCCTCTGCCCACTTCGCCTTTGCCAGCAACACCAACCGTTTCCTCGCCTGCGAACCGCTGGCCGACCAGCCCTTCGCCATCGCCGGCGTGCCCTACGACGGCGTGGTGACCAACCGGCCCGGGGCGCGCTTCGGCCCGCAGGCCATCCGCGCCGCCAGCCTGATGCTGTGCGACGGCATCCACCCCTTCTTCGACGTGAGCGCGGTGGACCAGCTGGGCGACGCGCTGGACATGCGCCTGCCCAACGCCTCGCCGCTGCCCGACGTGCGCGCGCAGATCGAGGTGCAGGCCGCAGCGCTGATGGCGAAGCACCACTGCGTGTTCCTCGGCGGCGACCACTCGGTCACGCTGTCGCTGCTGCGGGCCGCGAAGGCACGCCACGGCCAGGCCCTGGCCTGCGTGCATTTCGACGCCCACTGCGACACCTGGAGCGACCACTTCGGCGAGCCCTCCGGTCACGGCACCTGGACGTATGAAGCGATCCAGGAAGGCCTGATCAGCGCCGAGCACACGGTGCAGATCGGCATCCGCTCCAGTGGCGAGCGCGCGGCGCGCGAGTACGTGGCCGACCAGGGCGGGCAGATCTTCACCGCGCGGGCGCTGCGCGGCCTGGACGGCGCGGCGCTGGGCCCGGTGCTGGCGGCGATCCGCCAGCGCATCGGCGACCGGCCCTGTTACCTGACGCTGGACATCGACGTGCTGGACCCGGCCTTCGCGCCCGGCACCGGCACGCCCGAGCCGGGCGGCCTGACCAGTGCCCAGGTGCTGACCTTCATCGAGGAACTGGCCGACCTGAACTGGGTGGGCATGGACTGCGTGGAGGTGGCCCCGGCCTACGACCACGCCGAGCTGACCAGCAACGCGGCCGCGACGTTCGTCTGGACTTACCTGTGCGGACAGGTCAAGAAGCGCCATTCGCCGGGGGCCTGAGATGTTCTATCGTTCCCTGCTGAACTCCGACACCCAGCTCAACCAGCAGAGCTACTACGAGGCCAGCGCGACGCGGCCCGCGCCGGCCGCGCCGCTGCAGGGCGCGGTGCAGGCCGACGTGGTGGTGGTCGGCGGCGGTTTCGCCGGCCTGAGCGCCGCGCTGGAAATGGCGCAGCGCGGCCTGAGCGTGGTGCTGCTGGAAGCCGACCGCATCGGCTCCGGCGCCAGCGGGCGCAACGGCGGTCAGGCCATCGTGGGCTACGCCAGCGGCCAGGGGCCGTTTGAAGACCAGCTGGGCGCGCAGGACGCGCAGCGCGCCTGGGACCTCTCGGTGCAGGCGGTGGAGCTGATCGAACAGCGCATCGCCACCCACGGCATCGATTGCGACTGGCAGCGCGGCTACACCTATGTGGCCGATTCGGCCAAGAAGGCGCGGGCCTTGCGCGAGGAGTTTGAAGACCACAGCCGCCGCGGCGTGGCCTGCACATGGGCCGAGGGTTCTGACGTGGCGCGCTTCATCGGCAGCCGGCGCTACGTGGCGGCGTTCCGCGAAAACACCTCGGGTCACCTGCACCCGCTGAAGTACGCGCTGGGCCTGGCGCGCGCCGCGCTGGCGGCGGGTGTGCGCATCTTCGAGCAGTCACCGGTGACGGGTCTGCAGCGCGGTGCCACGCTGGTGGCGCGCACCGCGCAGGGCCAGGTGACGGCGCGTTTCGGCGTGCTGGCCGGCAACTGCATGCTGCCCGAGTTCGGGCCGCGGGTGGCACCCGAGATCGCGCCGCGCATCATGCCGGTGGGCACCTACATCGTGGGCACCGAGCCGCTCGCGCCCGAACTGTGCGAGCGCCTGATCCCCGGCAACGCGGCGGTGTGCGACAACAACTTCGTGCTCGACTACTTCCGCTTCAGCGCCGACCGGCGCATGCTGTTCGGTGGCCGCGTGAGCTACACCACCATGACGCCGCCCGACCTCAAGGGCGTGATGGCACGGCGCATGGGCGATGTGTTCCCCGAGCTGCGCGGCGTGGACGTGCCCTATGTGTGGGGTGGCTTTGTGGACATCAGCATGAACCGCGCGCCCGACTTCGGCCGCCTGGGCGACAACCTGTACTACCTGCAGGGCTTCAGCGGCCACGGCGTGGCGCTCACCGGGCTGGCCGGCCAGCTGGTGGCCGAGGCGGTGGCGGGGCAGGCCGGGCGTTTCGATCTGTTTGCGCGGCTCAAGCACCACGACTTTCCGGGTGGCGCCTTGCTGCGCACCCCCAGCCTCGCGCTGGGCATGCTGTGGTACCGGCTCAAGGACGCGCTGGGCTGAGCCGCCGATAGATATCCTTTGGATTTGGATTCGCTGGCGTGGTGGGCGGTCAGCGGGGCCATCTGTGCCATGGCGGCCGTGCAGGGGTGGCACGCCCATCCGGTCCGGGGCATGCGATCCAGCTCCCGCGCCGGCCTCTTGGGTGCACCGGCGGTGCGTCCCTAGAATGCGGAGGCCGCCTGTGCACACCTTGTTCAGTCCGGACCCCGCCATGGCCCTGCCCGACCTGCGTCAGTTGTTCCAACGCCCCGCCCTGTTCTGGACGCGGCGCTTTGCGGTGTTGAGCCTGCTGTGCGTGCTGATCACGGCCTCGGTCAGCGCCACGCTGCTCTCGCGCAACGTGTCCGAACGCATGCTCTGGCGCAACGGCGAGCTGGCGCAGGAGTTCCTGGACAGCCTGGTGCGCATGCAGCACGGCGACCGGCTGTTCACGGGCCCGAGCGAGCCTCAGGCCTTCGAGGCGCTGTTCGGCGAACTCTCGCGCATGCCGGGGCTGGTGCACACCAACGTGTACGACACGCAGCGGCGCCTGGTGTGGTCCACCAACGCGGCCGCGATCGGCCGCAACCCCGGGGCCAACCACGAGCTGGACGAAGCCTTGTCGGGTCGGCTGGCGCTGGAGAGCGAGCTGCTGGAAGCGTCCAGTTTCATCAAGCCCGAACATGCGTTCGTGTCGGACGAGGCGCGTGACGCGATCGAGGTCTACATCCCGGTGCACGACGTGGACAAACACGTGGTGGGCGTGGCCGAGCTGTACATGCAGCCGCAGCGGCTGGTGGCCTCGGTGCACGAGATGACACGCTTCGTCTGGCTGGCCTGCGGTGCCAGCGGCCTGCTGATTTACCTGGCGTTGGTGGGGCTGGTGATGATGGCCGACCGCCAGATCGCGCGCCAGCAGCGCACCATCGTCGCCAACGAATCGCTGGTGGCGGTGGGCGACATGGCCTCGGCGGTGGCACACGGGCTGCGCAATCCGCTGGGCTCGATCCGCTCCAGCGCCGAGCTGATGGCGCAGGGCCCCGAGGCCGCCGCAGCGCAGGACATCATGGCCGAGGTGGACCGGCTGCAGACCTGGATCTACAAGCTGCTGGCCTACGCGCAGCAGGGCGGGCGCCAGCTGACGCCGGTGGACCTGCCCGCCATGTGCGATGCGGTGCTGCACAGCCACGGCGCGCGCCTGGCGCGCCAGCGCGTGGCGGTGGTGCGCCAGTGGGCGACCGGTCTGCCGCCGGTGATGGCCGACGCCCCCGCGCTGGAACAGGCGCTGGACAACCTGGTGGCCAACGCCATCGACGCCATGCCCCAGGGCGGCGAGCTGCGCCTGGGCATCACCGAACGCAAGGGCCGGCTGGAGCTTCAGGTGGCCGACACCGGCGTGGGCATCGCACCGGCCGACCTGGAACGCGTGTTCCTGCCGTTCCACACCACCAAGCGCACCGGCGTCGGCGTGGGCCTGCCGCTGGCGCGCCGCACCATCGAACGCCTGGGCGGCAGCCTGCGCCTGTTCAGCTGGCAGGGTGAGGGCACGCAGGCCGTGCTCACGCTGCCCACCGCCACCCCCCGAAGCACCGCATGAACTACACCGTATTGATCGTCGAAGACGAGCCCGTGCTCGCGCGCAACATGCACCTGTACCTGGAGCGCCAGGGCCTGAGCTGCCAGACCGCCGGCAGTGGCGAGGAAGGGCTGGCGCTGCTCGAAGATCAACGCCCCGACGTGGTGGTGCTGGACCACAACCTGCCCGGCCAGGACGGGCTGAGCGTGCTCAAGCGCATGCGCGAGCGCGAGCCGCAGCTGCCCATCGTCATGGCCACCGGCCACGGCAGCGAGCAGGTGGCGGTGGACGCGATGAAGAACGGCGCCTTCGACTACCTGATCAAGCCGGTGTCGCTGCACCAGCTCAAGCAGGTGCTCGATCGCGCTGTGCAGGCGCAGCGCCAGACACAGGAGCTGCAGCACCTGCGCCGTGTGGTCGAAGGCGCCCCCGCCAGCGGCCAGGGCCTGGCGGCGCTGGTGGGCGAATCGCCGGCGATGCAGAAGCTGGTGGGCCGGCTGCGCCAGATCGTGGACGCCGATGCGCGCCTGACCGAAGGAGCGGCGCCGGCGGTGCTGATCCACGGCGAGACCGGCACCGGCAAGGATATGGTGGCGCGCGCGCTGCACTTCGAAGGCCCGCGCCGCGCCGGTCCGTTCGTTGAAATCAACTGCGCCAGCCTGCCGGCGCACCTGGTCGAGAGCGAGTTGTTCGGCCACGAGCGCGGCGCCTTCACCGATGCGCGCGAGCGCCGCATCGGCCTGGTGGAAGCGGCGCACGGCGGCACGCTCTTTCTGGACGAAGTGGGCGAGCTGGAACTGGCGACCCAGGCCAAGCTGCTCAAGCTGCTGGAAGACCACGAGGTGCGCCGCCTGGGCAGCGTGCGCCTGCAGAAGGTGGACGTGCGCGTGCTGGCGGCCACCAACCGCCCGCTCGAAGCCATGGTGCAGGCCGGCACCTTCCGCAGCGACCTGTTCTTCCGTCTGGGCGCGCTGCGCGTGAACCTGCCGCCGCTGCGCGAGCGCGCGGGCGATGTGCTGGTGCTGGGCCGTCTGTTTCTGGCGCGCTCTTCACGCCGCTACGGCAAGAGCGGGCTGCATTTTTCCGACGAAGCCCTGGCGCGCCTGCAGGCCCACCACTGGCCGGGCAATGTGCGCGAACTGGCCAACGTGGTCGAGCAATGCGTGATGCTGGCGGCCGACCCGCTGATCGAAGCCGACGACCTGGCGCTGCCGGTGCCGCTGGATTCGACCTTTGCCGGCCTGGAGCCGCTGAGCGCCGAGGCCGCCCCGACCAGCCTGCCCGAGACCGAGCGGCGCCTGCTGCTCAACGCGTTGGAGCGCAACCGCTGGAACGTGACCCAGGCCGCGCGGGCGCTGGGCATCTCGCGCGACACCCTGCGCTACCGCATCGACAAGTTCGGCCTGCGGCCCTGAGCCTCGAACAGGCCCTGGTGGGTGGGGGAAATCCCCCGCTCCACCCGGTCAAATGGGCTTTTTGCCCATCTGTTGCGGGACCCTTTGGCGCCGCATGTGCAAAAAGCCCATGCAAATCAAGGCTCTGTGTTGAAGGCGCGGGCTGGCACGTCCGCTGCAAAGGAAGACCCGTGTGGCGCAGTCCGGCGCCCACATCCTTCTCTTCCTTTCCATCGGGAGTCCATCATGAAGACCTTGTTGTCCACCCTGGCGCTTGGCGCCGTTTTCACCACCTTCGGCAGCGCCGCCCTGGCCGCCACCCCCGCCGCGGGCAGCCGCGACCCGTTCTTCTCGGGCGATGCCGTGGCGGCCAAGCCCGGCGATGCCGTCATCCAGCTGGCCCGCCAGGGCCGCGGGCGGGGCGGTGACAGCGGTGGCGATTCCGGCCGTGGCCGCGGCCGCGGCGGGGACGGCAGCAGTTCCAGCGGTTCCAGCAGCGGTGGCAGCAGCAGCAGCGAGGGCGGCCGTGGCCGCGGGTCCGATGACGCCGCTGGCGACGACCGCGGTGGCCGTGGCCGTGGTGCCGACGATGGCGCCGTTGACCAGCGCCGTGGTCGCGGCACCGATGACCCGGCGGGCGACGACCGTGGCCGCGGCCGTGGCACCGACGACGGCCCCAACCACACGCAGGCCCCTGCCGGTGACGACGCACAGCTGGCCCGTCGCGGCCGCGGCGCCGACGATGGCGCTGGTCACCAGCGCCGTGGCCGTGGCACGGACGACGGCGCGAACCACGCCCAGGCACCGGCGGACGACGCCACCCTGATGGCCCGCCGCGGTCGTGGAGCCGACGATGCTGCCGGCCACCAGCGCGGTGGTCGCGGCGCAGACGACGGCGCGAACCACGCCTGATCGGGCGGGCGGCCGGTGCGTGCGATCAGCCCCGCTCGGGCAGGGTCTGCCGCACCGCCGCCGCCAGCACCGGCCCGCAACGCTGGATCTGCGCCAGCGGTGCGTAGCCATAGCCGATGACCAGACCGCGCAGGTCGCCGCGGGCCAGGCAGTAGGCCGAGAGCGGGCGCACCGTCAGCCCCTGCTGGGCGATGCGCTGGGCCAGGGCCCGGTCGTCCACGTGGGGCGGCAGGCGCAGGCACAGGTGCAGGCCCTGTTCGGCGCCGCTGATGAAGATGTCACCGCCCAGCACGGGCTTGAGCGCTTCGAGCAGGGCGGCGCGGCGCTCGGCGTAACTTTGCCGCGCGCGGCGCAGCGCGCTGCTGAAGTGGCCCATCTCGATGAACTCGGCCAGCGCGGCCTGCAGCGGCATCTGCCCGGGGCGGTTCAGGTCGTAGTGCGCCTGTTTGAAGGCGGTCACCAGCGCCTTGGGCACCACCAGATAACCGAGCTTGATGCCGGGGTAGAGCACCTTGGAGAAGGTGCCCATGTAGAGCACGCGGCCGTCCACGTCCAGGCCTTCGAGGCTGGAGATCGGCGGGCCGGAAAAGCGGTACTCGCTGTCGTAGTCGTCTTCCAGCACCCAGGCGCCGTGGGTGCGCGCGGTGGACAGCAGCTGCTGGCGCCGCGCCAGGCTCATGACGGCGCCGGTGGGGTACTGGTGCGAGGGCGTGACGTAGATCAGTTGCGGGCGCCGCGCCTCGTCCGCCGCCAGGGGGTGGATGCCTTCGTCGTCCACCGCCACCGGGTGCAGCGCCAGGCCGTTGGCCATGAAGGCCTTGGCCGCGCCCCAGTAGGCCGGGTCTTCCACCCACACGGTGTCGCCGTGGTCGGCCAGCAGGCGCGCGCACAGTTCCAGCGACTGCTGCGTGCCGGTGGTGACGATGACCTGGTCGGCGTCCAGCTGCACGCTGCGGAACACGCGCAGGTAGTCGGCGATCGCCCGGCGCAGCGGCGCGTAGCCGCCCGAGTCGTTGTAGTCCAGCATGTCCGGGTAGGTCATGCGCCAGTGTTTGTTCTGCAGCCGCTGCCACAGTGTGAGCGGGAAGGCGCTGAAGTCGGCGATGCCGGGGGTGAAGGGCTGCACCTCCAGTTCGGTGGCGCGAAAGCGCCCCGACAGGGCCAGGCCGCGCTGCGACAGGCCGCCCGCCGCCGGGCCCGGCGCACCGCGCGGGGCCGAACGGGCCGCCGCGCCGGGGCTGACGCGGGGCACGTTGTCGTTGACGTAGGTGCCACTGCCCACGCGGCTTTCCAGGTAGCCCTCGACGCTGAGCTGGTTGATGGCCGCCACCACGGTGTTGCGCGAGAGGTTCAGGTCTTGCGCCAGGTCGCGGCTGGAGGGCAGGCGCTCGCCCGGGCCGAGCTTGCCGTCGAGCATGGCGCGGCGCAGCGCTTCGTAGAGCTGGCGGTGCAGCGGCAGGGCGTCTTGCGCGCCCAGGCGGGTCATCTCGGTCAGCAGGAATTCGGACAACATGTGTGCGGGGCGTGAGGGCAGGATTCAACGAAGGCTCCAGCGCGCCATGTCTGATCCAGACGCACCGTGGAACCGGCTTTGCCGGGCCACCCGTGCGGTCCCCCTTTCAAGGGGGAAGCCGCGCCAGCGGCGCAGGGGGTTGGCTCAAGTGGCACCATGGAGTGGCTTCAACTGGCTCCGATTGTGATCCAATTGTCCGGCCAGAATCAACCCACGTGTTTGGAGATGCCATGAACAAGCCGACACCCTGCATGGTCTGGCTGCCCGCCGACCACCGCCTGCTGGGCGACCACGGCCACCAGATGCCCTTCTTGCTGCTGGGCGACAAGTACGCCCGGGCGGTCAAGGTGGGCGCCGACTGCCAGCCGGTGATGTTCCCGCTGGCCGACGCCGAACAGATCGCCGACCTGCTGCCCCTGGTGGACGGGGTGATGCTGACCGGCTCGCCGTCCAACGTGCACCCGGCCCACTTCGACGAAGACGTGGCCGACCCCAGCCTGCCGCTGGACCCGGTGCGCGACGCGCTCACGCTGGCGCTGATCAAGGCCTGCGTGCACGAAGGCGTCCCGCTGCTGGGCATCTGCCGCGGCTTCCAGGAAATCAACGTCGCCCTGGGCGGCACCCTGCACCAGCGGGTGCACGAGGTGCCTGGCCGCATGGACCACCGCGAGCCCAAGGGTGCGCCGTACGACGAGCAGTACGCGCCGCGCCACGCCATCCACCTGGCGCCGGGCAGCGTGTTCGAGACCTGGGCTGGCGGCCCCGAGGTGATGGGCAATTCCCTGCACGGCCAGGGCATCAACCGCCTGGCACCGGGGCTCGAAGCCCTGGCCCACGCGCCCGACGGCCAGATCGAAGCGGTGGCGGTGCAGGGCGCCCGCACCTTCGCCTACGCGGTGCAGTTCCATCCCGAATGGCGTTGCTGGGAAACGCCGTTCTACAACGCCATCTTCGACGCTTTCGGCAAGGCCTGCCGCCAGCGCCGCAGCCTGCGCCTGCAGGCGGCCGACCTGGCGCGCACGGGCGCCTGACGCCCACCCCCCACACAACCACAACGACAGACAAGGACCGGCACATGACAGCCCCCTCCAAGACCAACATGAGCTTCAACGACCTCGAGAACTGGCTGAACCAGCGCCGCGTGACCGAGGTGGAATGCCTGGTGCCCGACCTGACCGGGGTGGCCCGCGGCAAGATCCTGCCGCGCGAGAAGTTCACCGAAGACCGCGGCATGCGCCTGCCGCAGGCCATCGTGGGCATGGGGGTGACGGGTGAATTTCCCGAAAGCGGGCCGTACTACGACGTGGTCGACCCGACCGACAAGGACATGCAGCTGCGCCCGGACCCTTCGACCGTGCGCATCGTGCCCTGGGCCACCGACCCGACGGCGCAGGTGATCCACGACTGCTTCGACCACGAGGGCAAGCTGGTGCCGTTCGACCCGCGCAGCGTGCTGCGCCGCATTTGCGACCTGTACGAGGCCGAAGGCTGGGACCCGGTGGTGGCGCCCGAGCTGGAGTTCTACCTGACCGCGCGCAACACCGACCCGAACACGCTGCTCAAGCCGCCGATCGGCCGCAGCGGCCGCGCCGAGTCGTCGCGCCAGGCCTATTCGATCGATGCCGTCAACGAGTTCGACCCGCTGTTCGAAGACGTCTACGA
>NZ_JBPCSJ010000185.1:0-11599 GCF_051007235.1 Hydrogenophaga sp.
GAGCCGGCCCAACGCGCTGCGCATGCACCTGGAGGCCGAGATGGCCGCCATCGGCCTGCGGCCCACCGTGGCACTCGAGATCGACGGCGTGTCGGCCATCCTCGACCTGGTGGCCGACGGCGCCGGCGCGGCCCTGCTCTCGCGCCAGGCGGTGGTGTCGTCGATACGGCCGTCGGCCTACTGCATGCGCCCGATCGAACCGCGGCTGCGCACCCGCGTGAGCCTGGCCACCAGTTCGCAACGGCCGGCCACACTGACCCAACGCGCGACGCTGGACCTGATCGCCCAGGTGCGCGCCGACCTGGGGCTCTGAGCGGGGCCGCGCAAAGGCTGGGCGTTTTTCGGGTACGAGCGAAAGACCCTCAGCCCAGCCAGCCGGCGCTGTGGCGCAGCAGCCAGAGCAGGCCGCTGAGCGTGAAGAACGAGGCCATGGTGCCCACCAGCAACGCGGCCGAAGCCAGGCCCTCGTGGCCGTGGCGCTGGGCCAGGATGGGGTTAATGCCCATCATCGGCATGGCACCGGTCAGCAGCAGCGCCATCTTCAGCTGCTGATCGGCGATCGGCACCAGCCAGGTCATCACGGCCAGCAGGCACAGCGGGTGCAGCACCAGCTTGCCCACGCCGATCTGCGCCACCGCCGCGCGCAGGCCCTGCAACTGCAGGCCCACCAGGCTGCCACCGATCACGAACAGAGACAGCGCGCTGCTGGCCTGCGCGAACAGCGTGACCGTGCGGCTCACCGGCGAGGGCATGGGCATGCCCAGCGCCGAGACCAGAAAGCCCGCCACGATGGCGATGATCAGCGGGTTGCGCACCAGCCCCAGCAGCGTCTGCAGCACCACCTGGCGCCAGTGGCCGGCCTCGTGGCGCTCCCTGTCGGCCAGCGCGAGCAGCACCGGGATGATCAGCAGGTTCTCCACCACCATGTTCAGCGCCAGCGCCACGCCCGCCACGGGCGCACCCAGGGTGAGCAGCAGCACCGGGTAGCCCACATAGCCGCTGTTCGGGCAGGCCATGCCCATGGCCATGATGGCCGAGCGGCCCATGCCGTGGCCACCGGCCTTGCGGTACCAGAGCACCGCGGCGCCCAGCAGGATCAGGCTGCCCAGCGCGTAGGCCGCCAGGTAAGGGCCGTTGAAGATCTCGCCCACGCTGCGCTGCGCCAGGGCGTTGAACAGCAGCGCGGGCAGCGCGAGGTTGATGACGAACTTGCCGAACACGCGCATGTCGGCGCGGTCAAACAGGCCGCCGCGGGTGGCCAGGTAGCCCAGCGCGATGCAGAGGTAGATCGGGCCGGTGATGGCCAGGATGTCGAGCATGGGCGGTGTCAGACCTGGTCGTCGTCGTTCGCGGCGGGACGGTGCGCCAGCAGCCGGTCGGCGTGATCCTTCCACGGCGGATTGGGGCCCAGTTCGGCAAAGTGCCCGGCGCGCGCCTGCGCCGCCATCCAGTCGTGCTTGAGTGCGATCGCCGAGGCCATGAAAGGCTCGAAGCCGGCCTCGCGCACGGTGTTGGCCGCCTCGCGCATTTCTTCGGCGCGGCGCTGGCCGTGCTGGGCCACGCGGCTGAAGAAGTAGGCGCCCTGCTTGGTCCAGTCGATGCCCGGGAAGGTTTCCTGCAGCGTGGCGACCATCGCGTCCTCCACGCCGTAGTGGCGCGCGGTGGCGTAGCTCTCGATCACCAGCGCTTCGAGGCCTTTGATCATCACGCTGCGGCACATCTTGGTGGCCGAGGCGATGCCCAGCCGCTCGCTCGCGACCTGCGCGTCCATGCCCAGCGCCGCCAGCACCGGCTGCAGGCGCGTGGCGTGCGCACCGCCCAGCAGCATGGGCACGCGGATGCCGTAGGGGGGCACCGAGGTCATCACCCCGACCTCGACGTAGTGCCCGCCGGCCGCGTCGATCAGCGCGGCGGCTTTCTGCTTGGTGCCGGGCGAGGCGGAGTTCAGATCCAGGAACACGCTGCCCGGCCGGATGTACGGCGCCACCGACTCGGCCACGGCCAGGGTGTTGCTGGCGGTCACCGCGGAGATCAGCAGCGTGGCTTGCGCGCACAGCGCTGCGGCGCTGTCGCAAGCGGTCACACCGGCCGCTGCCGCATGCGCCAGCGGTTCGTCCCGCCGGGCCGGATCGGCGAACTTCAGGTCCCAGGCGCCGGTCCAGGCCGAGGCGGGCTGCAGCCCCGCCGTGAAGATGCGCCCCACCTCGCCGTAGCCGATCAGACCAATGCGCACGTCTTTCATTTGGACGATTCCAAAAAGTTCAGGCCAACGAGCTTCCAGCACACGCCGTGGAACTGGCTTCGCCAGGCCACAGGCGTGGTCCCCCTTGGGGGGACGACGCGCAGCGGCGCAGGGGGGGTCACTGCTTCGGAATACCGGCGCGCTGGATCACGGCCGCCCAGCGCTGGATGTCCGACGCCAGCAGCTGCGCGGCTTCGTCAGGCGTACTTTGATCGGCGTCGATGTTGAGGTCGGCCAGCTTCTTGCGCACGTCGGGCTTGGCCAGCGCGGCCACGATGTCCTTGTTCAAGCGGTCGATGATGGGGCGCGGCGTCTTGCCGGGCACGGCCAGCGCGTTCCACGACGAGGCCTGGAAGCCCTTGACCCCCGCTTCCACAGCGGTCGGCACGTCGGGCAGCACCATCGAGCGCTTCTTGCCGGTCACCGCCAGGGCGCGGAAGGCGCCGGCCTTGATCTGCGTGAGCGCCGGACCGAGGATCTCGACGCCCACGTCGACCTGCTTGCCGCGCAGCGCGCCGATCAGCTCCGGCGTGGCCTTGAAGGGCACGACCTGTGCGTCGATGTCGGCGCTGGACTTGAACAGCTCGGCCGCCAGGTTCTGCGTGCTGCCAATGTTGATGCTGCCGATGTTGAGCTTGTTGGGGTTGGCCTTGGCGAAAGCCACCAGCTCGCCCAGGGTCTTGAACGGCGAGTCGGCCGGCACCAGCACGGCCAGGTCGAAGGTGCCCAGGGTGGACACGGGCGCCAGGTCCTTGAGCGTGTCGTACGGCAGGCTCTTGAACAGGCTGGCCGTGACCGCCGTGCCGTTGGACATCAGGAACAGGGTGTGGCCATCGGGCTCGGCACGCGCCACCGTCTCGGCCGCCACCACACCGCCGGCACCCGGGCGGTTTTCAATGGTGACCGGCTGGCCCAGCGAGGTGCTCAGCTCGGCGCCGATGATGCGCGCGGTCAGGTCACCGGCGCCGCCGGCGGCGAACGGCACCACGATGCGCAGCGGCTTGCTCGGGAACGACTGCGCCAGCGCGGGCGCGGCCAGGCCCAGGGCCGACAGGGCCAGACCAGCGGCCAGCAGGCCGCGGCGGACGGGGGACACGGAACGGTTCATGGAAGTCTCCTTGTTGTGAGTCGTGAATCGCCAGACGGCAGGCCACTGTAGCCACCAGCAAAAAGGCCCGCAATCACCTGCGGGCCCTTTCAGCTATGCGGGGGTGTGATAGCCCCCGTGCAGGGTCACAGCCGCAGGATGAACAGCGTGATCGAGGGGAACGCCACCAGGATGGCGGTGCGCACGAAATCGCTGGCCACGAACGGCATGATGGCGCGGTAGGTCTGGGTGATGGGCACGTCCTTGGCCATCGAGTTGATGACGAACAGGTTCATGCCCACCGGTGGCGTGATCAGCCCGACCTCCACCACGATCAGCACCAGGATGCCGAACCAGATCGCCAGTTCTTCGGGCGGCAGGCCGAAGTCCAGCGCCATGATGATGGGGAAGAACACCGGGATGGTCAGCAGGATCATGGACAGCGAGTCCATGAAGCAGCCCAGGATCACGTACAGCACCAGGATGGCTACCAGCACCAGGATGGGGCTCAGGCCCCAGCCGGCCACGGCGGCTGCGGCTTCCTGCGGCAGCTGCGACAGGGCCAGGAAGGTGTTGTACAGGCCGGCGCCCAGCACGATCATGAAAATCATGCCGGTGGCGGTGGCGGTGCCCAGCACCGCGTCGATCAGCGTCTTGCGGTTCAGGCCGCCGCTGGCCCAGGCCGCGATGCCGGTGCCCGCCGCGCCGATGGCCGCACCCTCGGTGGGCGTGAAGATGCCGGTGTAAATACCGCCCACCACGACCAGGAAGATCACGATCACCGGCCAGGTGGCGATGGTCGCGGTCCAGCGCTCCTTCATGGGCATGGGCGGCATGGTGCCCATTTCCTGCGGCCGCAGGCGCGCGTAGATGGCGATGGTGATCATGTAGCCGATGGCGGCCAGGATGCCGGGCACGAAGGCGGCCAGGAACAGCTTGGCGATGTTCTGCTCGGTGAGGATGGCGTAGATCACCAGCACCACCGACGGCGGGATCAGGATGCCCAGCGTGCCACCGGCGGCCAGGCAGGCGGTGGAAATGCCACCGGCGTAACCCGCACGCTTGAGTTCCGGCAGCGCCACCTGGCCCATGGTGGCCGCGGTGGCCAGCGACGAGCCGCAGATGGCGCCGAAACCGGCACAGGCCCCCACGGCGGCCATGGCCACGCCACCCTTGCGGTGGCCGATCCAGGCCTCAGCGGCCTTGAACAGCGCCCGCGAAAGCCCGCCCATGGCGGCGAACTGCCCCATCAGCAGGAACAGCGGGATCACCGACAGGTTGTAGTTGGAGAAGGTGGTGAACGTGACCTGCTTGAGCTGGTTGAAGATGGGCGCGAAATCGCCGTACACCAGCCAGGCGCCGCCCAGGCCGCACAGCAGCATGGACAGCCCGATCGGCACGCGGATGAAGATCAGCAGCAGCAGGAAAGGAAAGGACCAGAGGGCCAGTTGGATGTTGCTCATGTCTCGGTGCTCTGCTTGTGATCAGTGGCTCACGTTGGCGTCCACCGTCCAGCCCTGGGGCTCGGACGCGAGACCGAACCGCGTGAGGGTTTTGGCGGCGTAGGCCAGGCAGCCGACCAGGGCCCCGACCATGCAGAAGGCATAGGCCCACCAGATGGGCATCTGCAGGATGAAGGTGGTTTCCATGTACTCCTTCTTCTCCAGCAGGCCTTCCCAGAGTTTCCAGGTCAGCACCAGCCAGACCAGCAGCATGGCCACGTCGCTGAGCAGGTCGATCCCCTTCTGGAACCAGCGCGGCATGTGCATGTACATGAGGTCCACGGTGGCGTGACCCCCGCGCAGGTAGCACCAGGGCAGGAAGTAGAAGATCGCGACGCCGATGCCGACCTCGACCAGCTCGAAGTCACCGGGGACCGGCCCCAGACCCAGCCCCAGCAGGGCGCGGCCCGACACGCTGGCCACCACCATCAGGGTCACGGCCACCAGCACGATGCCGCCGAAGATGGCGGTCCAGTTCGCTAAACGGTAAATCCAGGCAATCATCCTTGGTTCCTTGAAAGTCTCGGCGACAGGACCCGCATTGTCGCCCCTGACCGGACACGAAAACGCCCTGCTCAGGGGGAACGCCACCGCGAACCCAGCCCCGCAGGACCCTGCATGGCTGCGCCGGTGACCCGACACCCGTCGGGCCGCCCGGCGCAAGACCCCGGCAGCCGCGCCCAGTGCGCGGCCGTCAGGGTGCACGCATCACTTGGCGTACTTGGCCATCGACGCGCGGGCTTCCGACACCAGCTTGGCACCGTCCAGGCCCTTGCCCTTCATCTCGGCGATCCAGTCGGTCTCCACCGCACTGGCGGTGCGGCGCCAGCGCTGGGTTTCGGCCGCGTCCAGCGCCACGATGTTGTTGCCCGCCTTGACCGCCATGTCACGGCCCACCTTGTCGGCCTCGTCCATGGCGCGCCCGAACATGGCCGCCGTCTCCATGCCGGCGTTGTCGTCGATCACCTTCTTCAGATCGGCCGGCAGCTTGTCGTAGGCGCCACGGTTCATGACAAAACCAAAGGTCTGCGAGTACAGCCCGTCCTTGCCGGCGAAGGTGGTGTGGTTCTTCACCAGCTCGGGAATCTTCACCGAGGGGGCCACTTCCCAGGGCACCGTGGCGCCGTCGATCACGCCCTTGGACAGGGCTTCGGGCACCTGCGGCACCGGCATGCCCACCGGCGTGGCGCCCAGCTTGACCAGCATGTTGTTGATCACGCGCGAGCCGCCGCGGATTTTCATGCCACGCAGGCTCTCCAGGCCGGTGACCGGCTGCTTGGTGTGGAACAGACCCGGGCCGTGGGTGTGGGCGGCCAGCAGCTTGACCGACTTGAATTCGTCGGTCGCGTTCTGGTCCACGTAGGCCTGGAAGGCGCGCGAGCACTTTTCGCCGCCGCCGCTGCACATGAAGGGCAGCTCGAACACCTCAGACCGGTTGAAACGGCCCGGGGTGTAGCCCAGCACGGTCCAGGTGATGTCGGCCACGCCGTCGCGCGCCTGGTCAAACAGTTGCGGGGGCGAGCCGCCCATCTGCATGGCCGCGAAGATCTGGACCTTGATGCGGCCACCCGATTCGGTCTCGACCTTCTTGGCCCAGGGGATGATGGCCATGGACGGGAAGGCGGCCTGCGGCGGCAGGAAATGGTGCAGGCGCAGGGTCACGGTCTGCGCCTGTGCCGGCACGGCGGCCAGCACGGACAGGGCGGCCACGGAAGCCAGCAAGCTGCGGCGGAAAAGTTTCATGGTTGTCTCCAGAGGGTGGGTGAGGGAAAAAAGGGTCCGGCATCGCCGGGCGCCACAGCGCCCGGGAGCCACACCTCAGCCATGGGCCCGCACTGTGCGCTGTTTGCCGGCCATTGAAAAGCGGCACAACAGACTTTCAGCTATAGCGGTCGGGCATGAACTGAATGGTTAATTTTGTGCCGTCGCGTCTGCAAACGCCGGCGGTTGCGCTCCATCGGCGGGCACCGCCGCCACCGAATACAGGGCGCCCGGCGCGTTGCGGGTTTTCAGAAATTCGTCCAGCGGCAGCCCCTTCATGGCGGCGTAGATGTGCAGGTTGCTCACGCCCAGCACGGCGCCGAGCTTTTCGAGCACGAAGAAGATGGCGCCGTAGTGCACCAGGCCACGCCAGTCGCGTGCGCGCAGCAGCACGCGCTCGACCTCGCTCAATCCGGCGCGCTCGTAGGCCGCCTCTTCGTCGGCGCGGAAAGCCTCGCGGTGCGCGGGCTGCACCATGGCGTGCAGGAAGCGGTTCAGCCGCAAGGCCTTGACGCTGCGCGCCAGCGTGTACGGGTAGGTGCCGGCCAGGCGCTCGGCGCCCCGGGTCTGCAAGGCCACCTTGTCCTGCTGGCGGCGGATCTCGCCGGCCACAGCGGGCTGCGCCTGGTTCTCATACACCGCGGTGGCGATGCCGGTCATCGACGGCAAGGTGTAGGCCTGGTGGCGTTTGGTGATCGAAGCCGAAAGCGCGCCGCGCATCACCAGCCACATGATGACCTCGGCCCCTTCGACGCCGCCCAGCTCGGCCAGCTCGGCCTGGGTCAGGTCGGCCAGGCGCTCGGGGTCTTTCTCGATCAGCTCCAGGAACTGGTGGTCCCAGGGCACGTTGTTGAAACCGCAGCGCTCACCGTGCACCTGGTGCGACAGGCCGCCGGTGGCGACGATGGCCACGCGCAGGTCTTCGGGGTAGCTGTCGATGGCGCGGCGCAGCGCCTTGCCCAGCTCGTAGCAGCGGCGTGCGGTCGGCATCGGGAACTGCAGCACCCCGATCTGCAGCGGGATGATGGGCAGCGGCCAGCCCTGTTCGCTGTGCGGCAGCAACACCGACAAGGGCGAGAAACAGCCGTGGTCCAGCGGCTTGCCCTGGAAGAACGACAGGTCGAACGCATCGGCCATGACCGACGCGCCGATGTGGGCGGCCAGCGCGGGGTGCCCGTCGATGCCGGGGATGCCGCGCACGCCACCACCCTCGTCCGCCACTTCCCAGCGTTCGCCCACGCCCAGCGCGAAGCTGCTGTAGTGGTCGAGGAAGAAAGAGCTGATGTGGTCGTTGTACACCACGACCAGGGCGTCGGGCTTCTGCTCGGCCAGCCACTGGCGGGACGGCTCAAACGCTTCGAAGATCGGCGCCCACACCGGGTCGGTCTGCTTGGACGCGTCGTGCGCGAAGCCGATGGTGGGGGTGTGGGACGCGGCAACAGCGCCGACGATGGTGGCCATGAAGGGGTGTCTCCTGAAATCGGCCGGCTTGCGAAATGTCAAGGCGGGCTGGCGGCGGATTCTGGCGAGCCCGCGCCGTACCGGGCAGATGTTGAAATCCGGCGCGCGATAACCTGGCGTTATCGCCTGCAGGGGTTTTGCACGACACTGCCGCCATGAAACTCATCGCCCTCAATGCCCTGGCGGCAGCGATCGAAACCGGCAGCCTGCGCTCGGCCGCGCGCCAGCTGGGCCTGTCACAACCAGCGCTGACCAAGACCGTGCGCGAGCTGGAGGTGGAGCTCGGCGCCGCGCTGCTGATGCGGTCGAGCAAGGGCGTGGTGCCCACCGCCCAGGGCAAAGTGCTGTTCGAGCAAGCACGCAAAACCCTGCGCGAACTCGACACCGCGGTGGACCAGGTCCAGCAGCTGGGTGGCCGCATGGTGGGCGAGCTGTCGGTGGGTGCGGTGCCGCTGGCCGTGATGATGCTGATCCCGGAAACCCTGCGCACCTTCGGCGCGGCGTTCCCCGACATCCGCCTGCGCGTGAGCGAGGAGCTGTACGTGGCCCAGTTGCAGCGGTTGCGCAAGGGCGAGGTGGACGTGGCGGTGGGCGGCATCCCGCCTGGGCTGGCCAGTGGCGAGTTCGTGGTCGAGCCGCTGCTGGACACGCGCATGGTGGTGGTGGTGCGCAAGGGCCACCCGCTGGCGAGTGCGCGCAGCCTGCGCGAACTGGCCCGGGCCCAGTGGGTCTACACCGGCGCCACCAGCGACGAGGGCTACGCCAAGACGCTGTACGAAAGCCATGGCATGGCACCGCCAGCGGTGGGCGCGGTGGTCAACTCCACGCTGGCCCTGCTGTCGCTGGTGGGCTCGGGCGACTTCGTGGGCCTGCTGCCACAGCAGATCGCGGTGCACCCGCTGTGCGCGCGTTACCTGCAGGTGGTGCCGGTGGCCGAACAGGGGCTGCCGCTCACGGTGGGCGCCATCGTGCGCAGCGACTCGGCGGTGTCGCCGGCGGTGCGGCACTTCATCGCCCACCTGCACCGGGCGGCGCACCACATCCACCCGGGCACCGCGGTCAACCCATGAAAAAAAAGCCGCCCCGTTCAGGGCGGCTTCCGGGGGAGGTGCGAGCCGTTTATTGGCTGTACTTCGCGATCAGTGCCCGCGCCTCCGACGCCAGTTTGGCGCCGTCGATGCCCTTGCCCTTGACCTCGTTGACCCAGTCGGTTTCCACCGTGGCCGCGGTGCGGCGCCAGCGCTGCGTTTCGGCCACGTCCAGCGCCACGATGTTGTTGCCCGCCTTCACCGCGATGTCGCGGCCGGCCTAGTCGCCATCGTCCATGGCCTTGCCGTACAGGGCGGCCGCCGCCTGGCCCGAGTTGGCGTCGATCACCTTCTTCAGATCCGCCGGCAGCTTGTCGTAAGAAGCCTTGTTCATCGAGAAGGCGAAGGTCTGGGTGTACAGCCCTTCCTTGCCGGCGAAGGTGGTGTGGTTGCGCACCAGTTCGTGCACCTTGAGCGAAGGCGCCACTTCCCAGGGGATGGTGGTGCCGTCGATCACGCCCTTGGACAGCGCCTCGGTCACCGCCGGCACCGGCATGCCGACCGGCGTCGCGCCCAGCTTGGTGAGCATGTTGTTGATGATGCGCGAGCCGCCGCGCACCTTCATGCCGCGCAGGGCTTCCAGGCCGGTCACCGGCTGCTTGGTGTGGAACAGGCCGGGGCCGTGGGTGTGCACGCAGATCAGCTTGACGTCCTTGAACTCCTCGGCCGCGAATTTCTCGACGTATTCCTGGATCGCCTTGGACGACTGCTCGGCCGAGCCGCTCATGAACGGCAGCTCGAACACCTCGGTCCTGGGGAAGCGCCCCGGCGTGTAGCCCAGCACCGTCCAGGTCAGGTCGACCACGCCGTCGCGCGCCTGATCGAACAGCTGCGGTGGCGCACCGCCGAGCTGCATGGCGTTGAAGATCTGCACCTTGATGCGTCCGCCGGATTCGGCTTCGACCTTCTGCGCCCAGGGCACGATGGCCCGGGCCGGGATGGTGGCCTGCGGCGGCAGCATCTGGTGCAGGCGCAGGGTGATGGTTTGCTGGGCGGCGGCGTGGCCGGCCGCACCGACAGCGGCCAAGGCACCCAGGGTGCGCAGGGCGTCGCGGCGTTGCATCGAACTCATGGAGGTCTCCTTTTTTGGTGGGGGTGAAAACGGGATCAGGGCCGCCGCTGGATGAGGCGGATGGCGGGCATCGAGACCGTGAGCGCGTGCGCCGGCTGCTCGGTCACCACGGCGTCGAGGTTGCGCTGGGCCAGACGGGCGTGCTCGCGCATGATGGATTCGGCGCGCGCGCCTTCGCGCCGCTCGATGGCGTCGAGCACCTGCTGGTGCTGCTGCTGCGCCACCACCAGCATGTCGCGCGCCGGTGCGCTGTCGGGCTGCGCCAGCACAAAGCCCGACGGCGACGCGAACGGAAGGCTGTTGACGCGTTCGAGCTGGCGACCGATGGTGGGGCTGTCGGCCATGCCGACCAGCAGCACATGGAATTCGCTGTTGCAGGCCACGTAGTCGGAAAACGCCTGCTCGTCCAGCCGGGGCGCCGCCAGCAGCGCGCTGATGCGCGCCAGGCACACGCGCGCCGCCTGCAGGGCGGCGGCGGGCACGCCGCGCTCGGCGGCCCGGCGGGCCAGCAAGCCCTCGAGCGTGCCGCGCAGCTCGATGGCGTCGGCCACATCGCGCTCCGAAAAGCTCTGCACCACATAGCCCCCATGGGGCAGCGCCTGCAGCAGGCCCTCCTGCTCCAGCCGCACCAGCGCAGCGCGGATGGGGGTGCGCGACATGCCCAGGCGTTCGACGATCGCGAGTTCCGCGATGCGCGTGCCCCCGGCCAGCTCACCCGACAGGATCAGCTCGCGCAACTGCAGCAGGGCCCGCACCTGCGCGCTCTCGGCCAGGGCGGGCAGCGCGGACCCATCGGTGGACAGTGAAGGGGCGGCAACGGTGCTCATGCGGCGTGAATGTATACAAGACCACCCCGAATTGCACCTGAATCGGGTCGAAATCAGGGTAAATCAGGAGTGTTTGTATCCAACAGAGCCCAGACCGCGGACGCCGGGGCACGGGTGGCCGCCCAATAAAAAGGCCGCCCGAGGGCGGCCCGTGTTCATGCCACGGAGCGGGCCGTCACTTGCTGTACTTCGCCATGCTGGCCTTGGCTTCGGACAGCAGCCGGGCACCGTCGATACCCTTGCCCTTGACCTCGTTCACCCAGTCGGACTCGACCGAGCCGGCGGTACGCTTCCAGCGCTGCACCTCGGCCACGTCCAGCTCGGTGATCTTGTTGCCACCCTTGAGGGCGATGTCGCGGCCGACCTTGTCGCCCTCGTCCATGGCCTTGCCGAAGAAGGCGGCGGTTTCAAGTCCGCTGTTGTTGTCGATCACCTTCTTCAAGTCGGCCGGCAGCTTGTCGTAAGACGCCTTGTTCATCGACAGCGCGAACGTGGTCACGTACAGGCCGTTGCCACCGGCGAAGGTGGTGTGGTTCTTGACCAGTTCGTTGACCTTGAG
>NZ_JBPCSJ010000186.1:0-3068 GCF_051007235.1 Hydrogenophaga sp.
GTGATCGGGCCGACGATCATCAGCTCGTTGAGGTGCTCGGCGTTGGGAAACTCGGTGACCGCCGGGCCCTTGACGTAACGGCCGTTGAACACCTCTTTGAGGTACATCTTGGCCACGCGGCGCGCGGTGTTGCCGGTGTTGTGGTCATGCTCGGTGTCGATCACCATGGCATCGAGCACGCCCTGCATTTTCTCGGTGACTTCGTCGAGCAATTGCTCCAGTTCACCCGGCTGGATGAACTCGGCGATGTTGTCGTTGGAGTGAAAACGCTGGCGCGCGGCCTTGATGCGCTCGCGGATCTTCACGGAAACGGGCACGCCCTCGTCGGTGGGGGAGGTGTTGGCAGGGGTCATGTCAGCATCGGTCTTCATGAGCATGGGCCATGCTAACACCGCACCTGAACCCGCCCTCGGGCCAGGGTTTCAACAGAAGGTCAGTACCGGTGCCCGGTGACGAACAGCAGCGCTCGCATGAGACCGAAGGCCACCCGGTCGGCCACGCGCTGCCCCCAGGAACGGGCCAGCAGCGACTGTGCATCGATCATCTGCCCCTGCTGTTGCAGCAACGCGTCCAGCCGTTCGTGCAGCAGTGCGGCAAAGCGGCGGTCGGTGGTCATCACATTGGCTTCGCGCGCCAGCAGCAGCGACAGCGGGTCCAGGTTGGTCGAACCCACGGTGGCCCAGCGGCGGTCGATCACCGCCACCTTGGCGTGCAGCGCGCTGGGCGCGTATTCGTGGATCTCCACGCCCGCGGCCACCAGCCGCTGGTACACCGGCCGAGCCGCGTGATACTGCATGAAGTTCTCGTAACGCCCTTGCGACAGCAATCGCACCCGCACGCCGCGCTGCACCGCCATCATCAGTGCCCGGCGCAGCTTGCGCCCAGGGATGAAGTAGGCGTTGGCGATCACGATGTCGTGCCGAGCTTCGCCGATGGCCTTGAGGTAGGCGCGCTCGATGTCGTGCCGGTGGCCCACGTTGTCGCGCAACAGCAGCGCCGCGCGGGCGCCGTTCACGCCCAGCGGGCCCTCGGTCGACGCGTCCTGGCTGGTGGCCTCCCATTCGGCGTCGGCGTTGATGCGCCCGCCGCGCGAGCCCAGGCCGGTGCGCAGCTCCAGCTTGTCCAGCAGACGCGAGAAATCCCCGGTCGGGTCGGTTTCGCGCAGAGCCTCCCAGGCGGCCTTGAATTCGCGCTGGCGCGCGCTGCGCACCGCCTGCAAACGCCACCACAGCTGCTCCATGGTGTCGACCATGTCGGTCACCAGCGGCCCGGCCACGCGCAGCGAAAAGTCCAGCCGCGGCACGGTCAGTTTGCCCAGGGCCACGTCGTCCAGGTCATCGATGATGTTGATGCCGCCGCAGAAGCCGAGGGTGCCGTCCACCACGCACAGCTTGCGGTGCAGGCGCCGCCAGCGGCTGGGGATGAGCAGGCCCAGCCGGCCCAGCGGCGCGTACACCCGCCACTTCACCCCGGCCGCGTCGAAGCGGCGCTGCCATTCGGGTGGCACGCGCGGCGTGCCCACCCCGTCCACCACCAGCCGCACCTGCACACCGCGCTGCGCCGCGCGCTCCAGCGCCTGCGCCACGCTCAGCGCGGCCCCCGCAAACTCGAAGATGTAGGTTTCCAGGTGCACCACGCGCCGTGCGGCGTCCATCGCCTCCACCAGCGCCGGGAACAGGTCCACCCCGCCCTGCAGCAGCAGCAGCTGGTGTCCGTTGCGCAGGCTGCCGGCGCCGCTGCGCGACAGCGTCTCGGGGGTGTCGCGCGGTGTTACGGACACAGCGCCAGCTCGGCGATCAGGGGCAGGTGGTCGGACATGCGCGACCAGGCCCGCCCGTGCGGCACGTGGGCCGACACCGGCCGGAGCCCGCGCGCGTAAATGCGGTCCAGGTGCAGCAGCGGCAGGCGCGACGGATAGGTCGGCAGGCGGATGCCTTCAAAGGTGCGCAACCCCAGATCGGCCATGGGCCGCAGCAGCTGCGCGCCCCAGTCGTTGAAGTCGCCCGCCACGATCAGGGGCTCGGCCTCGGGCACTTCGCGGGCGATGAAATGGCCCAGCCGCTCGACCTGGCGTGCGCGGCTCGCGTGGATCAGCCCCAGGTGCACCACCACCACGTGCACCAGTTGCCCATCGACCAGCAACTGCACGTGCAGCAAGCCGCGCTGCTCGAAGCGGTGGTCCGACACGTCGGCGTGCCCGCTGCCCAGCACCGTCCAGCGCGAGAGCAGCGCGTTGCCGTGCTCGCCGTGTTTGGTGACCGCGTTGGTGCGGTAGACCGACTCGTAGCCCTCGGGCGAGAGGTACCCGGCCTGGTCCAGATCGGGCCAGCGGGTGAAGTGTTTTTCCAGCTTGCGGTGGTGGCGCCGCACCTCCTGCAGGCAGACGATGTCGGCGTCGAACTGCTCCACCGCGTGCACCAGGTTGTGGATCTCCAGCCGGCGCGCCGGCCCCAGGCCCTGCACGCCCTTGTGGATGTTGTAGGTCGCGACGCGGATGGTGGTCATGCGCGAATCATGCCACCGGCCCAGAAGGCAGATCCGCCGCCGGGCCGCCCCAAGGCGGATCAGCCCCCGGACCCGGCAAGCACCGGGTCCCTCCCCGTTCCTTGGGCAGCGACCCGTGCAGCGGCGGAGCATGAGGGCAGTTTTGTGCACTGGCCCAGGCGCGGCAGCCACGAAATCGCCTCGGCGTTGGAAAACGAGAAACACCGGTCCACCGCTTCCAGCCAGGGCAGCCAGACCTGGTCGCGGTGCTCGCGCGCGCTCAGCACCACCGGCACCGGCGCCGGGATGCAAAGGCCGAACACCCGCTCGGTGTTCTGGTACACGCCCGGCGCGTAGCGGTGCCGCCACTCGGGGTAAATCTCGTAGGTGTTCTGCAGGCCCCAGTCGGTCAGCAGGTGACCTGGGGCGCGAACGTCCAGGCTGGTTTCCTCCATCACCTCGCGCGCCGCCGCGACTTCGTACGGCTCATCGATCGCATCCAGCGACCCGGTCACCGACTGCCAGAAACCCGGCGTCGCCGCCCGCTCGATCAGCAGCACGTCCAGCGCCGGGGTGTGGATGAC
>NZ_JBPCSJ010000187.1:0-14894 GCF_051007235.1 Hydrogenophaga sp.
TTCGGGCAGCGATCCCACCGGCACATTGGTCAGCATCGCACTGGTCCAGGACACCAGGTAGTTGGGCGAGTCTTGGGTGCCATTGTTGGTGATGCGGCTCACACTGTTGATGCAGCCGACCGAGCCTGCTGCAAACGAGCTGCCCAGCTCCACGCCCATGCTGCCGGTGGCCTCGCTGGGGGTGTAGCCGTGGATCCGGACCGCACGCAGGTCTTCCATCGGCAGCGACAGGGTTTGCGAGCCTACGTCGTACGGGTATCCCGTGAGCGAGGTGAGCAATCGGATAGGGACCTCGACCCCGTTGATGTCCCAAGTCTGGTTGTAGACGATGTCCAGGCGCTCTGCCCCGGCTGCGACGGCGACGGGTGTTGAATCGACGCCGCCAACGGTATGCGCTGCCGCAGGCTGCGCCAGCGGGTCGGGCGCGCCGGCCACCGGGTTGCTGTCGCCCCCTGCGCCGCCGCCACCGCAGGCGGTGAGCAGGGCCAGCATCAGGGTGCTCAGCGACAGGGCAAGACGAGAGTTGATGGTGGAGCGGTTCATGGCGGTTTCCTTTTCCCTGGGGGGCCGTTGTGGTGGCTGTGCGATCCGCGAGACGGGTCTGTGCCTTCTTCTTCGAACCAATCGAGAGCTTCTTGAGGGGTTTTTGCAGACATTTCGCAGCCAGTTCTGCCCCTAATACACCCGGCCTACAATGGCGCCTTCCACCGGGGGTGCGCTGTGGTCCAAAGGGGCACAGCGCTGAGAAATACCCCTCTCACCTGATCTGGGTTGTGCCAGCGTAGGGAGCGTGTTGAATCGGTCCGCCGTGCGCGGAGCCCGTTTTTTCAAGCGCTGGCCTCGTGGCTTTGTTGGTATGAAAAGGCGGCTTCACATGCAACGGCGGTTTCTGTTTCCGGTTCTCCTGTCTCTCGCGAGTTTTGCCCTGGTCCCGGCGGCCATGGCCAACTCGCCGGTCACCTTGCGGGTGCTCACCCACAGCTCGTTCGACCTGCCCAAGGAGCAGCTCGCGGCCTTTGAAAAAGAGGCCGGTGTGAAGCTGCAGATCGTCAAGGCCGGTGACGCCGGCGAGATGACCAACAAGCTCATCCTCACCCGCGCGCGCCCCATCGCCGATGTGGTCTACGGCATCGACAACACCCTGCTGCCGCGCGCTCTGGCCGCGGGCGTGATCGAGCCCTACACCGGCCCCGCTTCGCAGCGCATGTCGTCGGCCACGCTGGACGCCGGCCTGGTGCCGGTGGACTACGGTTTCGTCGCCCTCAACATCGACAAGGCCTGGTTTGCCAAGAGCGGCCTGGCCCTGCCGACCAGCCTGGACGACCTGACCAAGCCCGCCTACGCCAAGCTGCTGGTGGTGCAGAACCCCGCCACCTCCAGCCCCGGCATGGCCTTCCTGCAAGCCACCGTGGCCGGCCTCGGTGAGGAAAAGGCCTTCGACTGGTGGAAGGCCCTGCGCGCCAACGGCGTGAAGGTGGTCAAGGGCTGGACCGAGGCTTACTACACCGAGTTCACCCGCAATGGTGGCACGCGCCCCATCGTGGTCAGCTACGCCACCAGCCCGGCGGCCGAGGTGTTCTACAGCAAAGAAAAAATCACCGAATCGCCCACAGCCAACCTGTTCCTCAAGGGCGGCGTGTTCCGTCAGGTCGAGGGCGTGGCCCTGGTCAAGGGCGGCCGTCCGGCCGCGCGCGAAGCGGCGGGCCAGTTCATCGAATTCTTGCGCTCGGCGCCAGTGCAGCAGTCGCTGCAGACCACCATGTGGATGTACCCGGCCGAGGTCGGTGCTCCGCGTGTGGACCTGATCAAGCGTTACGCGGTCGAGCCGTCCACCTACGACAACCCGGCGAGCGCCGAAGCCGCCGGAAAGTCCAAGGCCTGGCTGCAGCGCTGGACCAAGACCGTATTGAAATGACCCCCCTGCGCCGCTTCGCGGCTTCCCCCCTGGAGGGGGGGCGCACCTGGTGGCCCGGCCAAGCCGGTTCCACGGGTGCCCTGGTGCAGGCACGTGCTCCGACCCTTCGTCTGGGTACATCGCGTTCATGCAGGGATTGAGATCCCGCTACCTGCTACCCGCCCTGCCGCTGGTCTTTCTGGCCGTGGTGCTGGTGGCGCCGGTGCTGCGACTGCTGGCCGAGGGGCTGGCGCCCGCGGCGGCGGTGGACGCCGGGCCCCTGCGCTGGCTCGATGTGTGGCAGGACGATTTCCTGCGCTGGCGCGTGCTGTGGTCGTTTGCGCAGGCGGCCATCACCTGTGCGCTGGCCCTGGCGCTGGGTCTGCCGGTGGCCTGGGTGCTGGCGCGGCTGGAATTCCCGGGCCGGGCGATGGCCCTGCGGCTGCTGATGCTGCCCTTCGTGGTGCCCACGCTGGTGGCCGCGCTGGGCGTGCTGGCGCTCTGGGGCCCGCGCGGCTTGTTGGGCGCGCCGCTGGCAGCGGCCGGCCTGGACCTCAGCGAGACGCCCTGGCTGCTGCTCTATGGCAACCTGTTCTTCAACCTGTGTGTGGTGGTGCGCGCCGGCGTGGACGCGCTGGAGCAGGTGAGCGCCCCGCGCGTGGCCGCCGCCCGCTCGCTCGGCGCCACGCCCTGGCGCGCGTTCTGGCGGGTCGAATGGCCTGCCATCGCGCCCTGGCTGGCCTCGGCGCTGTGCCTGGTGTTCCTGTACTGCTTCGCCGGCTTTGGCCTCGCGCTCATCCTGGGCGGGCCAGACTACGCCACGGTGGAGGTGGAGATCTACACCCTGGTCGCGCACGAACTGGAACTGGGCCAGGCCAGCGTGCTGGCGGTCTGGATGCTGGTGCTGACCGGCGCCGTGGCACTGGCCTACGCCGCCCTGGAAAAACGCCTGGCCGCACCCGGGCGTGTGGTGCCGGTGGCGCGCCAGCGCCCGCGGGGCGTTGCCGAATGGGCCGCGTTGCTGGGCGCAGCGACCGTGCTGTTCGTCGTCTGCGCGGCGCCGCTGCTGGCCATCGTGTGGCGGGCGCTGCAGGCCTTGCTGGTGGGGCAGGGTGCGGCTGTGCTGACCGATGCCGAGACCCTGGACGCGCTGTGGAATACCGTGCGCTTTTCCGCCCTGGCGCTGCTGCTGGCCACCGGGCTGGGCCTGGTGCACGCGCTGGGCGTGCGCGCGCTGGACGCTGCTGCGCAGGCGCGCCACGCCGGCCCGGGGCCGGGAGCGTTGGCCCTGGTCTGGCGCGCCGCGGCCTTCCTGCCGTTTGTGGTGTCGTCCGTCACGGTGGCCTTTGGTCTGCTGCTGCTCTACCCCGACGCCAGCGCCAGCCTCGCGCTGCTCATCGCCGCTTATGTGCTGCTGGCCTACCCGTTCGTGGCCAAGTCCCTCACCGCTGCGCTGGATGGCCTGCCTGCCAGTTACGCGCAGGCCGCGGCCTCGCTGGGCGCCCGTCCCTGGCGGGTGTTCTGGCGCGTCACGCTGCCGCTGGTGGCGCCGGCCCTGCGTCGTGGCATGGCCTTTGCGGCCGCCACCGCACTGGGCGAGTTCGCGGTCACGCTGTTCCTCGCGCGGCCCGAATGGACCACGCTCACCACCCTGATCTACCAGCACCTCGGCCGCCCCGGCCAGGCCAACCTGGACGCCGCGCTGGTGCTGGCCGGGCTGCTCATGCTGCTGGCGCTGGGCGCGTTCGCTCTCATCGAAGGCCGGCCCAGGGACAATGACCGCCATGCTTGAACTGCGCGACATCGCCAAACAATGGGACCACCGGCCGCTGCTGGATGGCGTGAGCCTGCGCGTGGCCGCCGGTGAAACCGTGGCCCTGCTCGGCGCCTCGGGTAGCGGCAAGAGCACCCTGCTCAAGATCGCTGCCGGGCTGGAAGCGCCCGAGCGCGGCAGCGTGTGGTTCGACGGCGTGGACATCACCGCCTTGCCGCCCGAGCGGCGGCGCTTCGCCCTCATGTTCCAGGACTTCGCGCTGTTTCCGCACCTGAACGTGCAGGACAACGTGGCCTTCGGTCTGGTGGAGCAGGGCGTGCGCAAGGCCGAGGCGCGCGAGCGCGCCCGCCAGATGCTGCAGCGCTTCGGCCTGGGGGACCACGCCACAGCCCGTGTGTGGACGCTCTCGGGTGGCGAGCAGCAGCGGGTGGCGCTGGCGCGCGCCCTCATCACCCGGCCGCGCGCGCTGCTGCTGGACGAACCGTTTTCCGCGCTCGACGCCGACCTGCGCGAGCAACTGCGCACCGAGTTCCGCGAGCGCATCACCGAAGCCGGCATGACCGCCATCCTGGTGACGCACGATGAACAGGAAGCGCGCGCCATGGCCCAGCACGCCTGGGTGCTGCGCGAGGGGCATCCTCAGGCCCTGTGGTGATGAGGCGCACAAGGCCATGAAATGGGTCGGGTCTTTTGGTGCCTGGTCATTCATTGACTAGGCAATCATATAATCGCGTGTCCATCCTTGCACACGCCGCCATGTCCCGAACACCGAAGCCCGTCCAGTTCTACCAAGCGGACACCTACAACGCTGAAGAGAGCCTGGGTTTTCTGATGAAGCGGATCTTGCTGTCGGTTGTCCAGCAGGTGGACAAGCGGCTGGTCGAGCACGACCTGACCACCGCGCAGTGGGGACCTCTGAAGCACCTGCAGCTCAACGGTGGCCGCAGCACCGTGGCAGAGCTGGCCCGCTGGACGAATTCCGACGGTGGCGCCATGACCCGCCTGCTGGACCGTCTGGAGAAAAAGGGCCTGTGCAAGCGGGTGCGTTCGACCGAAGACCGTCGGGTGGTGATGGTCGAGCTCACACCCGAAGGCGAGGCGGCACTGGTGCATGTGCCGCAGGTGCTGTCGGACGTGCTCAATGCCCACCTGGCGGGATTCTCCAAAACCGAGTGGGAAGCCCTCAAGGGCTACCTGACACGCATGGCCGAGACGGGCGACATGCTGCGCGATGCGGGCTGACGGGACGCGATCCGGGCACGCCTTTTTTTGACTCGAATGATTGCCTAAGCAAATGAAGCCTGATCATTTATCTGTTGCCCGCCTCGGCTCTGCCGCGGTGGTGCTGGCCGCGGCCAGCATGTTGGCCGGCTGCGCCAGCACGGACGGTGTTGCGCCCTCCACGGCGCGTGCACTGGGGGCCGCCGATCTGGGGCTGGCGCCGGCCGCCGCGCCGGCGGACCTGGCGCCCGACTGGTGGAGAACCTGGGGTGACGATGTGCTGTCGGGGCTGATCGAACAGGCCTTGCGCGCGCAGCCCAGCCTGAAGGTCGCGCAGGCCAGACTGGCGCGCGCGCAAGCGGCGGTGCAGGCGGAGCAGTCCGCCGATGGCCTGCACGTGAACGCCTCGGCCGATACCACCCGGCAGCATTTCAGCGCCACCAGCATCTACCCCGCGCCGCTGGGCGGCTCCATCCGCACCCTGGCCAATGCGCAGGTCGCGGCCCAGTGGGAGTTCGACTTTTTCGGCCGCCACCGCGCCGCGCTGGACGCGGCCCTGGGCCAGACCCAGGCCGCCCAGGCCGACCTGCAGGCCGCCCGCCACCTGCTGGCCAGCCAGGTGGCGCAGACTTGGGTGCAGCTGGGTCGCCTGCTGGCGCAGCGCGAGGTGGCGCAGCGCGCGCTGGCGCAGCGTGAGCAGATGTTGATCCTGATCCGCCAGCGCGTGGAGGCCGGTCTCGACACCCGCGTCGAGTTGCGCCAGGGGGAGGGCGCCTTGCCCGACGCGCGCCAGCAGATCGAACAGCTCAACGAGCAGATCGCCCTCACACGCCATGCGCTGGCGGCACTGGTGGCGCAACCGCAGGACCGCCTGGAGGCGCTGACACCCGACCTGTCGCGCCTGCACGCGTCCGACCTGCCGTCGGCGCTGCCGGCCGATCTGCTGGGCCGCCGGCCCGACCTGGTGGCCGCCCGCTGGCGCGTGGAGGCCGCCACCCGCGGGGTGGACGCGGCCCGCGCGCAGTTCTACCCCAACGTCAATCTCACGGCCTTCATCGGCCTGTCGAGCATCGGGCTGGACCGGCTGATCGAGGCCGACAGCCGCCAGTACGGCGTGGGGCCGGCGATCCGCCTGCCCATCTTCGACGGCGGGGCCTTGCGGTCCCAACTGCGGGGGCGCAACGCCGATCTGGACGCCGCCGTCGAGGGCTACAACAGCGCGCTGCTCGAATCGGTGCGCGACGCGGCCGACCAGCTCAGCAGCCTGCAGTCGGTGCAGCGCCAGCAGGCCGAACAGGCCAAGGCCCTGGCCGCCGCCGAATCGGCCCACGACATCGCCCTGCAGCGCTACCGCGCCGGGCTGACCGGTCAGCTCACCGTGCTGGCGGCCGAAACCACGCTGCTCAACCAGCGCCGCCTGGGCGTGGACCTGCGGGCCCGCGACCTGTCCGCCCGCATCGGTCTGGTGCGCGCACTGGGCGGTGGCTACACCGCCGACGCCCCCACCCCTTCGCGCGGCTGAGGCCGCCCGCTCCCCACGCTCACGGAACCCCGACATGAACACCCCCAACACCGCAGCTCCCGTTCCCCAAGGCAACAACGCCCGCCGCAAGGCGCTCACCGGCGTGGCCGCCGCCGTCGCCCTGGCGGCTATCGGCTACGGCGCCTACTGGGCCCTGGTGCTCAACCACTACGAAACCACCGACAACGCCTACGTGCAGGGCAACGTGGTGCAGCTCACGCCGCAGGCCGGGGGCACCGTGGTGGCCATCAACGCCAACGACACCGACCACGTCAAGGCCGGCCAGTGGCTGGTCCGCCTGGACCCGGCGGACGCCAAGGTCGCGCTCGACCAGGCCGAGGCCCAGCTCGCCCAGACCGTGCGCGAGGTGCGCACCCTGTACGCCAACAACCGCACCCAGGCGGCGCAGATCGCGCTGCGCGAGGCCGACCTGGCCCGTGCCCAGAGCGAACAGGCCCGGCTGCAGGACGATGTGAGCCGGCGCCAGCCGCTGGTGGCCACCGGCGCTGTGGGGCGTGAAGAGTTCAACCACGTCACCGCCCAGCTGGCGGCAGCCCGCAGCAGCGCCGAAGCGGCCCGCTCGGCCCTGCTGGCCGCGCGCGAGCAGCTCGCGTCCAGCCAGTCGCTCACCGACGGGGTTGCCTTCGACCAGCACCCGAACGTGCAGCGCGCCGCCGCGCGGGTGCGCGAGGCCTTCCTGGCGCTGCGCCGGGTGGAGGTGCAGGCCCCCGTGGACGGCTACGTGGCGCGCCGCAACGTGCAGCTCGGCCAGCGCGTGCAGGCCGGTGCGCCGCTGCTGTCGGTGATCGCACTCGATCAGGTCTGGGTCGAGGCCAATTTCAAGGAAAGCCAGCTGCAGAAGCTGCGCCTGGGCCAGCCGGCCGAGCTCACCGCCGACGTGTACGGCGCCAAGGTGGTCTACCACGGCACGATCGACGGCCTGGGTGCCGGCACCGGCGCGGCCTTTGCCCTGCTGCCGGCCCAGAACGCCACCGGCAACTGGATCAAGGTGGTGCAGCGCGTGCCGGTGCGCGTGAAGCTGGACGCGAAGGAACTGGCCGAGCACCCGCTGCGCGTGGGCCTGTCGATGGAGGCCAAGGTGGACGTGAGCCAGACCGATGGCCGCGTGCTCGCCGCCGACAGCAGCACCGCGCCGCCGACGGAGACCCAGGTGTTCGAGCAGGACAGCCGCGAGGCCGATGCCCGCGTGCGCCACATCATCGCGGCCAACAGCGGCGGCGCCCGTGTCCACGCCGCGGTGGCGGGCGGCAACGGAGCCTGAGCATGTCGGCCACCGTCACCGCGCAGCCGGACGCTGCTGCGCCACCACCGCCACCGCCTTCGGCACCCGCGCGGCCGGTGGCCTACCCGCCGTTGCAAGGGCGTGAACTGGTGCTGGGCACGCTGGCGCTGTCGCTGGCCACCTTCATGAACGTGCTCGACACGTCCATCGCCAACGTCTCCATCCCCGCCATCGCGGGCGACATGGGTGTGAGTCCGGGGCAGGGCACCTGGGTCATCACCTCGTTCGCGGTGGCCAACGCCATTGCCGTGCCGCTGACCGGCTGGCTCACGCAGCGCTTCGGTCAGGTGCGCCTGTTCACCATGAGCGTGCTGCTGTTCGTCGTGGCGTCCTGGCTGTGTGGCCTGGCGCCCAACATCGAAATGTTGATCGGCTTTCGCGTGCTGCAGGGTCTGGTGGCCGGGCCCATGATCCCGCTGTCACAGACGCTGCTGCTGGCCAGCTACCCGCCGGCCAAGGCCGGCATGGCCATGGCCATGTGGGGCATGACGGTGCTGGTGGCGCCCGTGGCCGGCCCGCTGCTGGGCGGCTGGATCACCGACAACATCGCCTGGCCGTGGATCTTCTACATCAACATCCCGGTGGGCCTCTTTGCCGCCGCGCTCACCTGGTCGATCTACCACCAGCGCGACCCGGGGCCACGCCGCGTGCCGCTGGACGTGGTGGGGCTGCTGCTGCTGGTGCTGTTCGTCGGCACCCTGCAGATCATGATCGACAAGGGCAAGGAACTGGACTGGTTCGAGTCTGGTGAAATCATCGCGCTGACCGTGGTGTCGGTGGTCAGCTTCCTGTTCTTCCTGGCCTGGGAGCTGACCGACCAGCACCCCATCGTCGAACTGCGCCTGTTCGCGCGGCGCAACTTTCTGACGGGCACGCTGTCGCTGTCGGTGGCCTACGGGCTGTTCTTCGGCAACGTGGTGCTGCTGCCGTTGTGGCTGCAGCAGTTCATGGGCTACACCGCCACCTGGGCGGGGCTGGCCACGGCGCCGGTGGGGCTGCTGGCCATCGTGCTCTCGCCCTGGGTGGGCAAGAACGTCGGCCGCATCGACCCGCGCAAGCTGGCGACGGTGGCCTTCGTCGGTTTCGGCGTGGTGCTGTGGATGCGTTCGCACTTCAACACCCAGGCCGACTTCACAACCATCCTGATCCCGACCTTGCTCCAAGGTGCGGCCATGGCCTTCTTCTTCATCCCGCTGCAGGCCATCGTGTTCTCGGGTCTGCGGCCGGACCAGATGCCCTCGGCCGCCGGCCTGTCCAACTTCGTGCGCATCACCGCAGGCGCGGTCGGCACCTCGCTGTTCACCACCCTGTGGGAAAGCCGGGCCGCGCTGCACCACGCCCAGCTGGCCGAAGCCGTCAACGACGGCAGTGCCACCGCCGTGGGCACCATCGCCCAGCTCATGGCCAGCGGCATGAGCCGCGAGCAGGCGCTGGCCAACATCGACCGCATGCTCAACCAGCAGGCCTTCACGCTGGCGGTGACCGACCTGTTCTACCTCTCCTCCGGCCTGTTCTTCCTGCTCGTGGGGGTCGTGTGGCTTTCCCGCCCGTCACGCGGTGCGGCGGGCGGGGGCGGCGGAGCGCATTGACGCTTCGGGTGCATCTGGTGCATCTGGCAGGTGCAGCGCGGCGGCCCCGCCGCGCTGCGTGAGAATGGCGGCATGGACGCATACCTGCTCATCGGCAACGCCAACACCCGCAAGACTTCTGTCACCCGCAGCCTCACGGGCTGCTTCAACCGCAGCGTGCGCGACATCCAGCTGCAGTCCGGCAAGCCGGTGCGGTTCTACGCCCGCGTCGGCGCCCTGCAGAACACCCGCACCACGCTGGACGAATTCGTGCAGGAAGTGAACCGTTCGCGCTGCGACGCGGTGCTGTTCAGCCTGCTGCCCAATGCCGTGCACACCGACCTGATGGACTACCCTGACGCCCTGACCTACGTGGCCAGTCTGCGCGAGCGGGGCTGGCGCATCAAAGGTGTGGCGGTGCTCGGTCAGGACGGCGGCGGCGTGCGCGCACCCAACCTGCGCCAGTACATCCAGGCCGGCACCGCCCCGGTCAACGTCACCGCGCGCGAGGTGCGCGCGCAGTTCGGCTGGCTCTGATCGCGCCGCCCGCCCCGTGCGGGCAGAATGGCCGGGCACCCGGCGGGCGGTGCGTTTTCACTTCAACGGGAGCACACACATGGGCTGGTTTTCCAAAAGCACCGACGGCTTTTTCCTCAGCACCACCACACCGCCGGACATTCCGCGCAGCCAGTACCTGGGCGTGGTCAACGGCGAAGCCATCATCGGCGCCAACATATTCCGCGACATGTTCTCTTCCGTGCGCGACGTGGTCGGCGGCCGTGCCGGCGGCTACGAACGCGCGCTGTCCGGGGCGCGCGACGCGGCGCTGGAGGGTCTGACCGAGGCCGCGAAAGAACTGGGCGCCAACGGCGTGATCGGCATCGACTTCGACTACGAAGTGCTCGGCGAAACCAACGGGATGATGATGGTCGCGGTCAGCGGGACGGCGGTGAAGCTGGGGTGAGCAAGCACGGGCTTTCCGCCCTGACAGGCTTCTGGCTACTCTTCAAGCTGGCATTGAGCGCCGTCTTGATGGCAGGTGTTGGGACCTTGTTCTGGTTGGGGCTGCGACACGGGTTTCCCGCTTGGGTGTTCGGCATGATGGGTGGACTGACCTTTTTTGCCGCTTTGCCCTGGGTCAACCTTCAGCGCCCCAGCCGTGCGTTAGGCCTTGTCGCCGTGGTGTTCGGGGCGGTGACGTTGCTACTGGCGTTCAGGCAGATGCTGCAACCCGAGGACTTTCCACAGGACTGCTCGTCCCGTCGGCGTGCGTTTCTGTGTCATGTGGAGAACGGGCTCTTTGAGGTTGGGGGCGCCGTGCTGGCGGCGTTGCCCTACGCGCTGGCGGGCTTGGCGCTGTTGCTGATTGGGGTGCAACTGGTGTGGAGGCTGCGTCGTCAACCAGGTGGTCACTCCTGGTGATCGAGGCGGTAGTTCACCCACCGCGCAGCGCTCGCAGGATCTTCTGCCCTCCGCGCCCGGTGGCTTCCTGACCCAGCCGTTCCTGCTCGATGCGAATGGCCGCGCGGCTGCGTTCACCCAGCGCGCCATCGATGGCGCCGATGTCGTGGCCACGCAGCACCAGCAGACCTTGCAGTTCGCGGCGCTCGGCGCGTGAGAGGCCGGCGTCGTCGGTGGGCCAGGGGGTGGTGAAGGGGCCGGCGCCGCGCAGGCGGTCGGCCAGGTGCGCGATGGCCAGGCCGTAGCTTTCGGCGGCGTTGTAGCTGTAGATGGCGTCGAAGTTCCTGAGCACCAGAAAGGCCGGGCCTTGCGGGCCGGCGGGCAGCATCAGCCCGGCGTTGCCCAGCTCGCGGGGCAGCGGCGTGCCGTCCACTTTCAACACGCCGCGGGCGATCCATTCGCCAACGGGGCGCTTGCTGCGGCGGCCTTCGCCCGTGGCGTTGAAGCCCGTCGGCAGCTTCACCTCGAAGCCCCAGGGTTGGTCGGTCTGCCAGCCAGCTCTTTTCAAAAAGTTCGCGGTGGACGCCAGCGCGTCGGCGGTGTTGTCCATCAGGTCGCGTTTGCCGTCGCCGTCGAAGTCCACCGCCAGCCGCTCGAACGTGGTGGGCATGAACTGGGTGTGGCCGAAGGCACCGGCCCAGCTGCCCACCAGCCTCTCCGGCGCGATGTGGCCGGCCTGCAGGATGCGCAGCGCCGAATACAGCTCGCCGCGGAAGAAGGTCTGGCGCCGGCCGTGGCATGACAGCGTGCCCAGCGCCTGCACCAGCGGGTAGTTCCCGAAGTTGCGGCCGAAGTTGCTTTCCACACCCCAGACCGCGACCACGGTGGCCGGGTCCACGCCGTAGCGCTCGGCCACCTTCGCCAGCACCTCGGCGTGCTGCGCCAGCTGGGCCTGCCCGTCGGCCACACGTTCATCGTCCACCAGCGCGGCCAGGTAGTCCCAGATCGGCATGCGGAACTCGGGCTGGTAGTCCAGCTTCTCGACCACGCTCATGTCAGGTGTCAGACCCTGGGTGAAGCGGGTGAAGGCCTCGTCCTGCACACGGGCGGAGCGCGCGTCGCCCCTCAGGCCCTCGATGCAGCGGGTGAAGTCGGGGTTGGCCACAGAAGTGACCGGTTGGGCGAAGGCCGATGGCACGAGCGCAGCTGTGGCGAGCAGCAGGGTGTATTTCATGAACAGCATGGGCAAGAGCGTAACGCCTCCGACGCGCGTGACCCATCTAGCAAGCACCGCGGAACTGGCTTTGCCAGGCCGCTGGTGCTGTCCCCCTGGGGGCAAGCCGCGCAGCGGCGCAGGGGGAACTCCACAAGCTTTCCGGCGTGCGTGCCTTCATTCCAGGGGCCCCGTGGAACGGGCTTCGCCCGGCCACAGGGGCCGTCCCCCCGCGCAGCAGGGGGGAAGCCGCGTCAGCGGCGCAGGGGGGCACTCTCTACACCGCCCAGGTGCTGCCGTGCTCCGGCACCATGGCGCGCCAGCGCAGTTCGGTCTCGATCCGGTGGCGCAGCGCGTCGGACGCGCCCATCTCGCCGTGCGTGACGAACACGCGGTGTGGCGGCTGGGGCAGGGCGCGCAGCCAGTCCATGAGCTGGCTGGCGTCCGCGTGGGCCGAGGCCGAGCGCATCTGCACCACCTCGGCGCGCACCGCCACGTCCTGGCCGTGGATGCGGATGCTTTTGGCCCCGTCGCCCAGCGAGGCGCCGCGCGTGCCCGGCGCCTGGTAGCCGGTGAGCACCACCATGTTGCGGTGGTGTCCGAGGTACTGCACCAGGTGGTGCAGCACACGCCCGCCGGTGGCCATGCCGGCGGCGGCCAGCACGATCTTGGGACCGTGCTGGGCCGCAATGGCTTTGGACTCGTCGGTCGAGCGGGTCATCTTGGCCACGTGCTCCATGTCGCGGCACTGCGCCGCGTTGAGCCGGTGTTCCCCCAGGTGGCGGTCGTACAGGTCGGTGGTGTGGATGGCCATGGGGCTGTCCAGGTACACCGGCAGGCTGTGCGGCAACACGCCGTTGGCCTTGAGCAGCACGATGGCGTGCAGGATCTCCTGCGCGCGCCCCACCGCGAACACCGGCAGCACCGCGGTGCCGCCGCGCGCGGCCACGCGCTGCAGGGCCGGGCCGAGTTCGGCCAGCGTGTCTTCGTCGGGGTGCTCGCGGTCGCCGTAGGTGGACTCGATCACCACCGCGTCGGCGGCCAGGGGCTTGTCGGGCGGCAGCATCAGCATGTCGTCGGGGCGGCCCAGGTCGCCCGAGAACAGGATGCGTTTGCCGCCCACCTCCAGCAGCAGGCTGGCCGCACCCAGAATATGGCCGGCGCTGGTGAAGGTCGCCTTCCAGCCGTGCAGCGGCTCGAACACCTGGCGCAGCGGCACGGTGCGCAGCAGCTTGAGGCTGTCCAGCGCGTCGCCTTCGGTGTAGAGCGGCAGCGCCGGCGCGTGCTTGCTGAAACCTTTGCGGTTGGCGAAGTTGGCGTCCTCTTCCTGGATGTGGCCGCTGTCGGGCAGCAGGATCTGCACGAGGTCGCGCGTGCCCGGCGTGCACCAGACCTTGCCGTGAAAGCCTTCCTTGGCCAGCAGCGGCAGGTAGCCGCTGTGGTCCAGGTGCGCGTGCGTCAGCAGCACGGCGCCGATGTGGTTGGGCAGCACCGGCAGCGGGTCGCGGTTGCGCAGCCGCAGCTGCTTGTAGCCCTGGAACAGGCCGCAGTCCACCAGCAGGCTCTGGCCGTTGAACTCGACGAGGTATTTGGACCCGGTGACGGTGCCCGCGGCACCCAGAAAGCGCAGATGGACGTTCATGCGAACCATGTTACGCCCGTCGCGGCGCCGGGTCATGACGCAGCGCAGGGTTTGCTCAGAGCGCCGCGTTGAGCAGCAACATGAAGACGAAGCCCGCCATGAGCGTGACCGAGGCCAGGCCCTCGAAGCCGTTGCGGTGCGTTTCGGGAATGATCTCGTGGCTGATGACGAAGAGCATGGCACCGGCCGCGACCGCCAGACCGATGGGGTAGAAGGCCGGCAGGCTGCCCAGCACGGCCAGGCCAACGATGGCGCCGAAGGGTTCGGCCAGTCCGGACAGCGCCGCCACCGCCCAGGCACGGCCGGCGCTCTGGCCCAGACTGCGCAGCGCCATGGCGACGATCAGGCCCTCGGGCATGTTCTGCAGGCCGATGGCCAGCGCCACCGAGGCACCGGCGTTCACCGCCTCGCCGCCGTCCACCCCCAGGGCACCACCGGCGTAGGCCGCGCCCACGGCCAGGCCCTCGGGCACGTTGTGGATCAGGATGGCCAGCACCATCAGCCAGGCGCGCTGGCCCGCGGTGTGGGTGTCGGTCTGCGGCATGGCGTGGCCGGCGGCCGCGGGCGGCAGCACCGCGTGTTCGTGCGGGGTGAAGCGGTCGATGGCGATCATCAGCGCCATGCCCAGGGCCAGCCCCACCGAGGTGAGCGCTGCCGCACCCAGCGTGGTGCCACCGGTGGCGGACATGAGCGCACGGCCTGCGTCCAGCGAAGGCAGCAGCAGCGCGAAGATCGCCGCGGCCAGCATGACGCCGGCGGCGAAGGCCATGAAAGCCGCTTCCTGCCGTTTGCTCACGCGCTCGACCAGGAAGACGGGCAGGGCGCCCACGGCGGTGGCCAGCGCCGCGATCAGCGAGGCCTGCACGCCGGCCGTCATGCCACTGCTGGCGCCGGTGGCGTCCCACCACACGCGGGTCGGGCCCCAGAAGGTGCTGCCCGCCGCCAGCCCGGCCATCAGCAACACACCCACACCCAGCGCCAGCAGGGCGTTGCGCAACGCGTGCGGCGGCACCGGCAGCTCCAGCTGCTGGAACTGCAGCCAGACGGGACGGACTTGGCGGATGAGGGCGGTCATGGCGGGCTCCTGCGGGCGGGCAATCGGCAATGGCTTGTAGTTTGTCAAAAACTATCGAAAGGAGCTATTTGATTGCCTTGATGAAGCCCATAGGCGGTGAAAAGCGCCTCTCTTAGCTGTTTTCCTCATAAACAACTGAGAACGTATTCGTTCCAGTTTTGTGGATGGGATTTCATGATCCGTTCCGTTGTCATTCATTCCGGAGCCAAACCATGAACACCCGCCGCCACTTCACCACCTCGCTGATCGCTGCCGCCGCACTGGCGACCAGCGCCGGCACC
>NZ_JBPCSJ010000188.1:0-1253 GCF_051007235.1 Hydrogenophaga sp.
CTGCACGGCATGGGCGAGGGCATCTACCGCGAGGTGCTGAAGAACCCGCTGGTGAGCTGCCGCGTCTACGCCCCGGTGGGCGCGCACCGCGACCTGCTGGCCTACCTGGTGCGCCGCCTGCTGGAGAACGGCGCCAACTCCTCCTTCGTGCACCAGCTGGCCGACGAGTCGGTGGGCATGGACGAGCTGCTGATCTCGCCGCTGCGCCTGGAGCCGCAGGCTTCGCTGCCGATGCCGATGGACCTGTACGGCGCCACCCGCGCCAACAGCAGCGGCCGCGACCTGACGGTGATCGCCCAGCGCGACGAGCTGCTGGCGGCGCACGCGGCTTGCACCGTGCCGGTGGTGGCAGAAGCCAAGGCCGATGACGTCACCGTCGCCGTGACCCGCTCCATCGGCGCTTTCGCCGCCTGGAACCACACGCCGGTGGCGCAACGCGCCGCTGTGCTGCGTTTCACTGCCGACGCGCTGGACACCGCCCTGCCGCGCTTCTGCGCCCTGCTGGTGAAAGAGGCGCACAAGACCTGGGGCGACGCCGTGTCCGAGGTGCGCGAGGCGGTGGACTTTTTGCGCTACTACGCCAACGAGGCCGAACGCATCCAGGCGCCGCAGACCCTGCCCGGCCCCACAGGCGAGAGCAACACGCTGCGCCTCGAAGGCCGCGGTGCCTGGGTCTGCATCAGCCCCTGGAACTTCCCGCTGGCCATCTTCATGGGCCAGGTCGCGGCCGCGCTGGCCACCGGCAACACGGTGCTGGCCAAGCCGGCCGAGCAGACGCCGGCCGTGGCGCTGGAAGCCGTGAAACTGCTGCACACCGCCGGCATTCCGCAAGACGCGCTGCAACTGCTGCACGGCCCCGGCGAGACGGTGGGTGCGTCGCTGGTGGCGGCGCCCGGTGTGGCCGGCGTGGTGTTCACCGGCTCGACCCAGGTGGCCAAGATCATCCAGCGCGCGCTGGCGGCCAAGGACGGCCCCATCGTGCCGCTGATCGCCGAGACCGGCGGCATCAACGCCATGTTGGTGGACAGCACGGCCCTGCCCGAGCAGGTGGCCGACGCGGTGGTGCAGAGCGCCTTTCGCAGCGCGGGCCAGCGCTGCTCGGCGCTGCGCCTGCTGTGCGTGCACGAGGCGATCGCCGACGGCGTGATCGAGATGATCCAGGGCGCGGCAAAGGAGCTGGTCGCAGGTGATCCGTCGCAGCTGACCACCGACCTCGGGCCGGTGATCGACGCAGAGGCTTTCGACAACATCCA
>NZ_JBPCSJ010000189.1:0-5083 GCF_051007235.1 Hydrogenophaga sp.
TCCTTGATGATGGACACGATGGCTTCGTGCACGCGCTTCTTGATGTCGGCCGGCAGACCCGCCGGCGCGGCCACCGCCTGCCACGATTGCACGCCCGCGTTCTTCACGCCGCTTTCGTCCAGCGTGGGCACGTCGGGCAGCAGCGGCGAACGCTTGGCGCTGGTGATGGCCAGGGCGCGCAGTTTGCCGGCCTTGAGCTGCGGCATGGCGGTGTTGATGTTCATGAACGACGACTCCACCTGGTTGCCCAGCAGGTCGCTCATCACCGGGCCGCCGCCCTTGTAGGGGATGTGCACGCCGCTGGTGCCGGTCTGCTGCCAGAACAGTTCGGCCGTCAGGTGGTCAGAGCTGCCGTTGCCCGATGACGCGAAGGTCATCTTGCCGGGGTTGGCCTTCTGGTAGGCGATCACGTCGGCCAGCGACTTGTGGGCCGACGCGGCGGGCACCACCAGCACGTTGGGCGCCTGCACGACGACCGTGATCGGGTCCAGGTCCTTGAGCGCGTCGTAGCTCACCTTGATCAGGTGCGGTGCGATCACGAAGGGGCCGAGCGAGGACACGAACAGGGTGTGGCCGTCCGGCGCCGCGCGGGCCACGGAGGTGGCGCCGATGGTGCCGGTGGCGCCGGCCTTGTTCTCGACCACGACGGTGGCGTTGCCGAGCTTCTCGCCCAGCTTGGCCGAGATCGTTCGCGCGATCATGTCGGTGGAGCCACCGGGCGGAAAGGGCACGACCAGGGTGATGGGTTTGTCTGGCCAGGCGAAAGCCGGCAGGCTGGTGGCCGCAGCGAGCAGCAGGGTGATGAGGGACTTGTTCATGGTGTCTCCAAGTTGTCGTTGGGCCAGAGGGGGAGCCAGCCCAGGGCGCCGCGCAGCGGGCTTTGCCAGGCCGCCAGCGCCGCCCCAGAGGGATGACGCCGCGGGCGGCTCAGGGGGGGGGCTTTCGTTCTGCGGCGCGGGGGTTATTGCCCTCCCAAGGCGTCGATCAGCGCCTTGAGCTCGTCCATCTCGCTGGGCTTGAGGTCCGACAGCGGCGCGCGCACCGGGCCGGCACCGTGGCCGACCAGCGTGGCGCCGGCCTTGATGATGCTCACGCCGTAGCCTTCGACGCGGTTGCGGATCTTCAGGTAGGGCATGAAGAACTGCTTGAGCAGCTGGTGCTGCGTGGCCATGTCGTCGGTGCGCACGGCTTCGTAGAACTGCATCGCGGTCTTGGGGATGAAGTTGAAGACGGCGGACGAGTACACGGGGGTGCCCAGCGCCTTGTAGGCGGCGGCGTACACCTCGGCGGTGGGCAGGCCGCCCAGGTAGGCGAAGCGGTCACCCATGGCCATGTAGATCGACGACATCAGCTCGATGTTGCCCATGCCGTCCTTGAAGCCGATCAGGTTGGGGCAGCGCTCGGCCAGCACGGCCAGCGACTCGGGCGTGAACTTGGTGCGGTCGCGGTTGTAGACGATGACGCCGAACCGCACGCTCTTGCAGACCTGCTCGACGTGGGCGATCAGACCTTCCTGGCCGGCTTCGGTCAGGTAGTGCGGCAGCAGCAGGATGCCGTGGGCGCCCAGGCGCTCGGCTTCCTGCGCGTGGGCGATGGCCGTGCGGGTGGGGCCGCCAGCGCCGGCAATGATGGGTACCTTGCCGCGGCAGGTGTCCACCGCGGTCTTGATGATCTGGCCGTACTCCTCGCCGTACAGCGAGAAGTACTCGCCCGTGCCGCCGGCCGCGAACAGCGCGCTGGCGCCATAGGGGGCCAGCCATTCCAGGCGGGCAGCGTATGACGCGGCGTTGAAGTTGCCCTGGGCGTCGAAGTCCGTCACCGGGAAGGACAGCAGGCCAGAGGACATGACTTGCTTGAGGTCTTGCGGGGTGTATTGCATGGTGTGTGCTCTCGGGTGAAAAAGTAGGAGATCAATACCGGGGTTGGATGCCGGTGAACGACGTGTCGTACTTGCGCATCTGCCCCAGGTCGTCGCGGTGGCGGATGGGGGTGTTCAGGTAGTTGTCGTGCAGGCGCGCCAGGGCCTCGCGGTCGATGCGCACGCCCAGGCCGGGGGTGGTGGTCACGCGCAGGCTGCCGTCTTCAAACGTCAGGCGTCCGCCCTGCACCACCTCGTCGTCCTGCCAGGGGTAGTGCGTGTCGCAGGCGTAGGACAGCAGCGGCACCGAAGCGGCCAGGTGGGTCATGGCCATCAGGCTGATGCCCAGGTGCGAGTTCGAGTGCATCGAGAGGCCCAGGCCGAAGGTCTCGCACATCAGCGCCAGGCGCTGCGTGGCGCGCAGGCCGCCCCAGTAGTGGTGGTCGGAGAGCACGATCTTCACCGGGCAGCCCATCTCGGCGTTGCGGCGGAATTCCTTCAGGTCGGTGACCACCATGTTGGTGGCCAGCGGCACGTCGCAGGCCGCGGCCACGGCGGCCATGCCGTCCAGGCCTGGGGCCGGGTCTTCGTAGTACTCCAGCACGCCGCGCAGCTGTTCCACCACCTTCAGGCTCGTGGCCACTGTCCAGTTGGCGTTGGGGTCGATGCGCAGCGGCGCGCCCGGGAAGGCCTTGGCCAGCGCGAGCAGGGCAGCCACCTCCTGATCCGGCAGCAGCGCACCGGCCTTGAGCTTGATGCTCTTGAAGCCGTGCTGATGAATCATGAGGCGTGCCTGCGCCACCATCTGATCGGGCGTGATGCCTTCGCCGAACGGATCGGGGGCGTAGGGCTGGTCGATGTGTCCGGCGTACTTGAAAAACAGGTAGGCGGAGAACGGCACGGCGGGGCGCGCGGCGCCGCCCAGCAGGTCCACCACCGGCGCGTTGGCCAGCTGGCCTTGCAGGTCCATCATCGCCACCTCGAACGCGCTGATCACCTTGGCCACCGTCTTGGACACGTGCGTGCCCGGTGCCAGCGAGATCTGCGTGCCCAGGAACTCCGACGCAGCGGTCTGCTTCGGCGCCACCAGCGCGGCGACGCGGGTGTCCATCTCGTTCAGGGCCCATGGCGAGAGGCCGATCAACGCGGGCGAGGCCTGGGTCAGCGCGTCCAGCATGGACTGGTCGCCGTAGCTCTCGTTGATGCCGACCAGGCCCGAGTCGGTCTCGATCTCGATGATCGAACGCAGGGCCCAGGGTTCGTGGATGCCCGCCGCATTCAAGAGCGGCGGGTCGCGGAACGCGATGGGCGTCACGCGCACATGGCGGATGGCGTGCGAGGTCATGGCCAGCTCAGTTCAGCAAGAGGCCAGGCAGCCACAGCGACAGCGCGGGGATGTAGGTCACCGCGATCAGCACCAGCAGCAGTGCGCAGAAGAAGGGCAGCAGCGCCTTGACCACCTGTTCCATCGGCAGCTTGGCCACGGCCGCGCCCACGAACAGCACACCACCCACCGGCGGGGTCAGCAGACCGATGCCGAGGTTGACCATCATGATCATCCCGAAGTGCACCGGGTCCACGCCGATGCTCTTGATGACCGGCAGCAGGATGGGTGTGAGGATCAGGATCAGCGGCGCCATGTCCATCAGCGTGCCCAGCACCAGCAGCAGCAGGTTGATCAGCGCCAGGATCACGTAGCGGTTGTCCGACAGCGTGGTCAGCGCGGTGGTGATCTGCAGCGGGATCTGCATCAGCGTCATGATGTAGCCGAAGCTCGCGGCGAACGCGATCAGGATCATCACGATCGACAGCGTCTTGACCGTGCGGTGCACCAGCTTGGGCGTCTCGCTCCAGCGGTAGTCGCGGTAGACGAACATCGTCACGAAGAAGGCCCAGATCACCGCGATGGAGGCCGACTCGGTGGGCGTGAACACACCGCTCAGGATGCCGCCGAGGATGATGACCATGGTCATCAGGCCCCACAGCGCATCGGCGCAGATCTTCAGCGCCTGGCGCATCGGAATCACCTCGCCCTTGGGGTAGTTGCGCTTGCGCGCCATGTAGAGGCACATGATGGCCAGCGTCAGCCCCAGCAGCAGACCCGGCAGCACGCCGGCGATGAACAGCGCCGCGATGGACACCGTGCCGCCCGCGGCCAGCGAGTAGATGACCGCGTTGTGGCTGGGCGGGATCAGGATCGCCTGCACCGAACCACTGACCGTGACGGCGGTGGCGAAGTCGCGCGGGTAGCCCTTCTTCTCCATCTCGGGGATCAGCACCGAGCCGACCGAGGCCGTGTCGGCCATGGACGAACCGGAGATGGCGCCGAAGAAGGTGGAGGCCAGGATGTTCACCAGCGACAGGCCACCGCGGATGAAGCCGACCAGCACGTTGGCAAACGCCACCAGTCGCCGCGCCATGCCGCCTTCGGCCATGATGGCGCCGGCCAGCACGAAGAAGGGGATGGCCAGCAGCGAGAACTTGTTGACGCCGTTGGCGATCGCGATCATCACCGCGTCCAGCGGGATGTCGATCCACCAGGCGCCGATCAGCGCGGCCATGCCCATGGCGTAGGCCACGGGGGTGCCGATGAGGATGAGCAGGAAAAAACTGCCGAGCAGGACCCAGGCTTCCATCACGCGGCTCCTTGTGCGTCCGAAGCAGCGGTTTCGTGGTCAAAGGTGACGACGGCGCGGTGGCGCTGGTCACCCAGGAAAATGTGTTCGAGCACGAACAGCGCGGTCACCGCACCGCCCACCGGCACCGGTGTGTAGGTGAAGCCCACGGGCATCCAGGGCAGTTCGGGGATGGACTGGCCCCAGGTGCCCATGCACAGCTGCACGCCGAACCAGAACATGAACAGGCTGATGAGCAGCATCAGCACATGCACCACGACGCGCAGCGGACGCTGCACCGACGACGGCAGGCGCTGCGTGACCATCTCGACGGCGATGTGGCCCCCGGCGCGGTAGCTGCACGCGGCACCCAGGAAGGTGAACACCACCATCAGCAGAATGGAAATCGGCTCGGGCCACTGCGCTCCCGTGCCCAGCACGTAGCGCGAAAAAATGCCCCAGGGAATGAAGAGCGACATGAAAAAGATGCACGCCCCCGCGACCCAGATGCAGGCCAGGTAGACCGAGTCGAGAAGGCGCGAGACGGGGTGTCCGCTGGAAGGGTGGTGACTCATGAGAGCCTCGGAGAAAGGGAGAAAGGGAGAAAGGG
>NZ_JBPCSJ010000190.1:0-5586 GCF_051007235.1 Hydrogenophaga sp.
GGGTGACATCACCTGCACCTGCCCGGTGGAGAGCGACGCCAGCAGCGCCGCTGAGGTGGTGGTGGAAACGCTGGCGGCCGAGGTGAGCGAGCGCGGTGCCACGCGCATGGACGACAAGACCTCGGACGCCTCGATGGAAAAGCGCAAGAAGGACGGGTATTTCTGATGAGCGGCGAATCCGCACTCCGATTCATCACCTGCGGCAGCGTCGACGACGGCAAGAGCACGCTGATCGGGCGCCTGCTGGTGGACAGCAAGGCCGTGCTGCAGGACCAGCTGGCCAGTGTCTCCCGCTCGGGGGAAACTGACCTGTCCCTGCTCACCGACGGCCTGTCGGCCGAGCGCGAGCAAGGCATCACCATCGACGTGGCTTACCGCTACTTCAACACCGAGACCCGCAAGTTCATCATCGGCGATGCGCCCGGCCACGAGCAGTACACCCGCAACATGGTGACCGCCGCCTCGGCCGCCGACGCCGCCGTGGTGCTGGTCGACGCGACCAAGCTGGACTGGAAGGACGCCGGCCTGAAGCTGCTGCCGCAGACCCGCCGCCACTCGCTGCTGCTCAAGCTGTTGCGCGTGCCCTCGGTGGTGTTTGCCGTGAACAAGCTCGACGCGGTGGCCGACAGCGCGCTGGCCTTCGCCCACATCAGCGGTGCGCTCGCCGCGTTTGCCGCCGACGCCGGCATCGCCGTCACCGCCACCGTGCCCGTGTCCGCCCTCAAGGGCTGGAACGTGGTGGACGGGGCGGCAGACGCCGGCTGGTGCGGCTACAACGGCCCCACACTGCTGGCCATCCTGGAACAGCTGCCCGTGACCTCGGCCGATACCGGCCTTCCCTTTGCTTTCCCGGTGCAATGGGTCGAGAAGTTCTCGTCCTCGTCCGACACCAGCCAGGGCCGCCGCGTGTTCTGGGGCCGTGTCGCCACCGGCACCGTGCAGCCCGGTCAGCAGGTCAAGGTCATGCCCAGCGGCCAGACCGCTACCGTGGCCCAGGTGCTCAACCACGTGCGCAACCCGCAACCCGTGCCCGCCGGCCACAGCGCCGGCATCGTGCTCGACCGCGAGGTCGATGTCTCGCGCGGCGACTGGTTGCTGGCCGTCGACGAACAGGGCCAGTCCCTGGAAGCCAGCCGCGAGATTCGCGCCACCGTGGCCTGGATGGACGACGAAACCCTGGTCGCCGGCCGCGTCTACTGGGCGCTGCACGGCCACCGCTGGGTCAAGACCAAGGTCAAGCGCATCGTGCACAAGCTCGATATCCACACCCTGGCCGAAGAAGACGCCACCCAGCTCGAACCCAACGCCATCGGCCACATCGAACTGGCGCTGCAGGAGCCGCTGGCCACCGCGCCGTTCGCGCAATCGCGCGCCCTCGGCTCGCTGGTGCTGGTCGACACCGCCAGCCACAAGACATCCGGCGCTCTGTTGGTCAGCTGAGAACGGCTGGCGCCGTTTAATCTGTGTCAAGGCCAAGGGCATGGCCATGCCCTACCCTTGCGCACCCTCTAAAATCTGCGGTTTGATCGATTTTTCTCCCATACCATGACCCACGTCGTCACCGAATCCTGCATCCGCTGCAAATACACCGATTGCGTTGATGTCTGCCCAGTGGACTGCTTCCGCGAAGGCCCCAACTTCCTGACCATCGATCCGGACGAGTGCATCGACTGCGCGGTCTGCATCCCCGAGTGCCCGGTCAGCGCCATCTTTGCAGAAGAAGACTTGCCCAAGGACCAGGTGCACATGACCGCGCTCAATGCCGAGCTGGCCCAGTTGCCCAACTGGAAGAGCATCACCAAGCGCAAGGACCCGCTGCCCGACCACGAGCAGTGGAAAGACCGCACCGGTAAGCTGTCCGAACTGATCCGCTGAACATGGCACCGCGGCCAGGCGACGTGGCGTCTTCGGCCACGTCGGCCATCGCTGCCGATGCCGTGGTCATCGGCGCAGGCCCCGTGGGCCTGTTCCAGGTGTTCGAACTGGGCCTGCTCGACATCCGCGCCCACGTCATCGACGCTTTGCCCCATGTCGGCGGTCAGCCGGTCGAGCTTTACCCCGACAAACCCATCTACGACATCCCCGGTCTGCCAGTCTGCACAGGCCAGGCCCTGGCCGATGCCTTGCTGCGCCAGAGCGCGCCGTTCGCTCCCCAGTTCCATCTGGGCCAGACGGTCACCGAACTGCACCCGCAAGCAGACGGCCGATGGCTGCTGGGCACTTCAGCCGGTACCCGCTTCCTGAGCAAGACCGTGTTCATCGCGGCGGGCGTGGGCGCCTTCGAGCCGCGCCGCCTCAAAGTCGCCGGCATCGAAGCCCACGAAGGGCAACAACTGCGCTACCACCTGGGAGCGCCATCGGCCTACGCCGGACAGGATGTGCTCATCCTTGGCGACACCGACAGCGCCATCGAAGCCGCCCTGAAGCTCTCGGAACAGGGACCACACCGGGCCAACAGCCTGACCCTGGTGCACCGCCGCGACAGCTTCAAAGCAGAGCCCGAACGTGTGGCCTTGATGCGCGAGCGCTGTGCGACGGGCGCGATGCGCTTCGTCGCCGGTCAGATCACCGGCCACGACACCGAACACAGCCATCTTCGCGCCGTGCACATCGCGTTGCCCGATGGCAGCACACAGGTGGTGCCGCTGGACACCCTGCTCGTGCTCCAGGGTCTGTCACCGCAGTTGGGGCCGCTGGCGGGTTGGGGCATGGCCATGGAACGCAAGCAACTGGTGGTCAACACCGAGAACTTTGCCACCACCGCGCCCGGCATCTTCGCCGTGGGCGACATCAACACCTACCCCGGCAAACGCAAGCTGCTGGTCTGCGGTTTCCACGAGTGCACCCTGGCCGCCTTTGGCGCAGCCCCCATCGTGCACCCGGAACGGCCGGTGCTGCTGCAGTACACCACCAGCAGCACGCACCTGCACCAGGCATTGGGCGTCCTGTCGCCGCAGCCCACCACCGGGCGCAACTAATTTTGAAAAATTTACTCGCGATTTCGAAAATCGGAAAAATCACACTATAATTTGAGGCTGTTCCCTGATAGCTCAGTCGGTAGAGCGACGGACTGTTAATCCGCAGGTCCCTGGTTCGAGTCCAGGTCGGGGAGCCAAAACAAAACCGCAAAGGCCTTCTTCGGAAGGCCTTTGTCGTTTCTGCCGCCGTCACATCCCACCATGCCCTTGTTTGCTCACAAAGCCGGCTTCTGGCTGGCCTTGCTGGTCCTCACCACGCTGTCGCTGATGCCCACCGGCATGCTGCCGCCGCAGGTGTTCAGCTTGTGGGACAAGGCGCAACACGCGATCGGTTTTGGCGGCCTCACACTGCTGGGCCTGCTTGCATTTCCCAACCGGCGGATGCTGCTGCCCTTGCTGCTGCTGGCGCACGGCGGCCTGATAGAAGTGGCGCAGGCTGCCACAGGATGGCGCCACGGCGAGTGGCTGGACCTATTGGCCGACGCGGTGGGCATCGCCGTGGTGACGGCATGGTGGTGGACCACCACCATGCGCGCAATGCGCCCGCACTGAGCGTCGCAACGCAGCTGCCCTAACGGGCAGCACACGCGGTTGGGCTGATCGCACAATAGCGGCATGACACAGTCGCCACCCACCCGCGCACTGCCCTGGCTGGAGCCCGGACAGGCCTTCCCTCCGGTCGAATCGGCCTGGGGAGCCAACGATCCCGCACCGGGTCTTCTGGCAGCTGGTGGCGTGCTGGACGTGCCGACCCTGGTGGCCGCCTACTCCGCAGGCATCTTTCCCTGGTACAGCACCGGTCAGCCGGTGCTGTGGTGGAGCACCGACCCGCGCATGGTCTTGCAGCCAGCCAACTTCCGGCTGCACCGTTCACTGCGCAAGACACTTCAGGCCTTGCTGCGCGCCGGACGTCTGGAGGTGCGCATGGACCACGACTTCGAGCGTGTGATCCGCGCTTGCGCCCATGCACCGCGCGAGGGCCAGAGCGGCACCTGGATCCTGCCGTCCATGGTGCAGGCCTACAGGCAGCTGCACCACGCAGGGTTCGCGCACAGCGTGGAAACGTGGATCGATGGCGAACTGGCGGGCGGCCTGTACTGCGTGAACCTGGGTGGCATGGTCTTCGGGGAGTCGATGTTCAGCCGTCGCAGCGATGCGTCCAAGATCGCGCTGGCCGGCCTGGTGGCCTTTGCGCTGGCACACGACCTCCCCTTGATCGACTGCCAGCAGGAGACCGCGCACCTAGCGTCGATGGGCGCCCGCCCCATGCCGCGCCATGCGTTTTGCAAGCAACTGCGGCCGGCGCTGCCATACACCGCTCCGGCGAGGCATTACAAGCCCGTATACTGCAATCGGCTTCTTCCCAACGGTGCAACCCCCGCGTGACCCATCCGAAGGAACTCCCGCTCTCGTCGCTGCAGTTCTATGCGACGGCGCCCTACCCCTGCAGCTACCTGCCGGGGAAGATGGCGCGCTCGCAGGTCGCCACGCCCAGCCACCTGATCCACAACGACGCGTACTCCGACCTGGTGACGAGCGGCTTTCGCCGCAGCGGCATGTTCACCTACCGGCCGTACTGCGACGGCTGCCACGCCTGCGTGCCGTTGCGCGTGCTCAGCGAGAAATTCCAGCCGGACCGCAGCCAGCGCCGGGCCTGGGCCAAGCACCGCGACCTGCAGGCGCGTGTCCTCAAGCTGTGCTTCGTGCCGGAGCACTACCACCTCTACCTGCGCTACCAGACCGGGCGCCACGCCGGCGGCGGCATGGACCACGACAGCGTCGACCAGTACACGCAGTTCCTGCTGCAAAGCCGGGTGAACTCGCGGCTGGTGGAGTTTCGCGACACGCTCGCCGACGGTTCGGCCGGCGCGCTGCGGATGGTGTCCATCCTGGACGTGCTCAGCGACGGCATCTCCGCGGTCTACACCTTCTACGAGCCGACCGCATCGGGGAGCTACGGCACCTACAGCGTGCTGTGGCAGATCGACCAGGCCAGGCGACTGGGCCTGCCGCATGTCTATCTCGGGTACTGGATCGCCGAGAGTCCGAAGATGAACTACAAGTCGCGCTACCTGCCGCACGAGGTGCTGGTGAATGGGCGCTGGCAGGCCGGCTGAGCGGCACCCGGGCCTTGCAACGTGAATCGGGCTTGACCGGTGTCAAACCCGCCGGTGGCTGAGCCCGTAATTTCATTAGGTAAAATGGCGGTTCACTCTTTGTGAGCTGTCATGAGAAAAAACGACACGGGCGCCCCGGCGACGCCCACCATCCAGGTGATCCAGCGGATGTTCTCGCTGATCGACGTCCTGGCGTCTCGTGAGGAGGCGGTCTCGCTCAAGGAGATCAGTGAGAAAACCGGCCTCCATCCCTCCACCACCCACCGCATCCTGAACGACCTGGCCACCGGCCGCTTCGTCGACCGCCCCGAGGCCGGCAGCTACCGCCTGGGCATGCGCCTGCTGGAGCTGGGCAACCTGGTCAAGGGGCGCCTGAGCGTGCGCGATGCGGCCTTGGCACCAATGCGCGAGCTGCACAAGATGATCCAGCAGCCGGTCAACCTGAGCATGCGGCAAGGCGACGAGATCGTCTACATCGAGCGCGCCTACAG
>NZ_JBPCSJ010000191.1:0-6866 GCF_051007235.1 Hydrogenophaga sp.
GGACGCGCCGGTCTCGGGTGGCGAGGTGGGCGCCAAGGCCGCGAGCCTGACCGTCATGGTGGGCGGCAGCGAGGCCTCGTTTGCCAAGGTCAAGCCGCTGTTCGATGTCATGGGCAAGAACATCACGCTGGTGGGTGGCAACGGCGACGGCCAGACCACCAAGGTCGCCAACCAGATCATCGTGGCGCTGAACATCGAAGCCGTGGCCGAGGCCCTGCTGTTCGCCAGCAAGGCCGGCGCCGACCCGGCCAAGGTGCGCCAGGCGCTGATGGGCGGCTTCGCGGCCAGCCGCATCCTGGAGGTGCACGGCGAGCGCATGGTCAAGCGCACCTTCAACCCGGGCTTTCGCATCGAGCTGCACCAGAAGGACCTGAACCTCGCGTTGCAGGGCGCCAGGGAGCTGGGCGTGAGCCTGCCGAACACGGCCAGCGCGGCGCAGCTGATGCAAAGCTGTGCGGCGCACGGTCTGGCCGGGCTGGACCATTCGGCCTTGTGTCGTTCGCTGGAGATCGCGTCGAACCACGAGATCGCGCAATAGGCACCCCCTGCCGCGCTTCGCGCGACCCCCCAGGGGGCAACACCAGCGGCCCGGCAAAGCCGGTTCCGCGGTGTTTCTCGACGGAGCCACGGTATGCCAACGCATCGCTAGACTGCCCGCATGACTTCAACCCAGCTGCTGTCCCTGGATGACCCCCGCGCCCTGCTGCGCCACCTGTACGACGTGGCGGTGCAACGCGCCCTGCCGCTGCACAACACCGCAGCGCACCTGCCAGCGCCACCGAAGGGCCGCACGCTGGTGCTGGGCGCGGGCAAGGCCGGGGGCACGATGGCCCACGCGGTCGAAGCCCTGTGGCCGCAGGGCGCGCCGCTGTCGGGTCTGGTCGTCACGCGCTACGGCCACACGCCGCCGCGGCCGGACGGTCTGGCGCAGCGCATCGAGGTGGTCGAGGCCGCGCACCCGGTGCCGGACGCCGCAGGTCTCGACGCGGCGCAGCGCATCTTGGCGCTCGCGCAGGGTCTGAACGAAGACGACCTTGTGCTGTGCCTGATCTCGGGCGGTGGCTCATCGCTGCTGACCCTGCCGTGCGATGGCCTGACGCTGTCAGACAAGCAGCGCATCAACCGGCAGTTGCTGGAGAGCGGCGCGCACATCGGCGAGATGAACACCGTGCGCAAGCACCTCTCGCGCATCAAGGGCGGGCGCCTGGCCGCGGCCTGCGCGCCGGCCCGTGTGGTCACGCTGACCATCAGCGACGTGCCAGGCGACGACGTGAGCGTGATCGCCAGTGGGCCGACGGTGGCCGACGCGACCACCTGCGCCGACGCGCTGGACATCCTGCGGCGCTACGGCATCGACGTGCCGGCGGCGGTGCGCCAGCAGCTCGAAGCTGGCGCGCTCGAAACCCCCAAGCCGGGTGATCCGCGGCTGGCGCGCTGCGAGACGCACCTCATCGCCACGCCCCAGCAGAGCCTGGACGCCGCGGCCGAAGCCGCGCGTGCGCTGGGCCTGCGCGCCTACGTGCTCAGCGACGAGATCGAAGGCGAGTCGCGCGAGGTGGGCAAGGTGCACGCGGCGCTCGCGCGCTCCACGGCGCTGGGTCGCTGCAGCTTCGAAGCACCCTGCGTCATCCTCAGCGGCGGCGAAACCACGGTGACCGTGCGCCCCCGTGCCGAAGGACAGCCCAAAGGCCGCGGCGGGCGGGCCGGCGAGTTTTGCCTGGGCCTGGCCCAGGCGCTGAACGGTCAGCCGGGCGTGTGGGCGCTGGCGGCCGACACCGACGGCATCGACGGTGTGGAAGACAACGCCGGTGCGCTGGTGGCGCCCGACACGCTGGCGCGCGCGGCGGCGCTGGGCCTGAAGGTCGGCGACCACCTGTCGCGCAACGACGCCTACGGCTACTTCCAGCCGCTGGGCGACCTGGTGATGACCGGCCCCACGCACACCAACGTCAACGATTTTCGTGCCCTGCTGGTCACCTGAACCGGCGGCTGGGGTCGGTACGCTGAACGGCGGCCACGCACAACGGCCTGCCCCTGGCCCGGCGCGACCTGCAGGTCTGCACCGCGCTCAGGGTTAACCCGGTAAACACTCCACTATCACCACGGCACGCCGCTTTTGTCGAACACTGAGGTTCCCCCATCGCACCGGGACGGCCCGGGCCACAACGACCTCTGGAGACAAACATGCGCGTCATTCCCATTGCGGATTCGTCCGCCCCGGCCGCGAGCGGCTGCGATGAAGACACGGGCGAAGTTCGCCCGGTGAAACTGCCGCTGGCGCGGCGCGATTTCCTCAAGGGATCGGGCCTGCTGTTCGGCACGCTGGCCACCGGCACCTTGCTGGCCGGGCTGGCCCCGTCCACCGCCTGGGCGCTGGAGCTCAAGAAGCTCAGCACGGCCGAGGGCGCGGCGCTGATGGCCATGGGCCGCGTGCTCTACCCGCACGAAAAACTGCCCGACGCCGTCTACGCCCTGCTGGCCAAAGACCTGGACGCCACCGCGGCCGGTGACGCGGGCGCCGCCAAGCTGCTGAGCGACGGCATCGCCTGGCTCAACCAGTCCGCGGGCGGCAACTTCGCCAAGGCCAGCGCCGCCAGGCGCCTGGAGATCGTGCGCGGCATGGAAGGCACGGCCTTCTTCAACACCGTGCGTGGCCAGTGCGTCACCTCGATTTACGACAACGACATGGCCTACGCCGTGTTCGGTTACCCGGGTGCGTCCTGGGACAAGGGGGGCTACATCACGCGGGGCTTCCAGGACCTCAAGTGGCTGCCGGCCCCCAGCAAGGAAGCCAGCCCGCCGCCCTACATGGGCTGAGCCGCAGGACCCCTCCACCGAACCAACAGAGCGAGACAGACATGGCGAAATTTGAACATTCCGACGACTCCGTGGTCGTCATCATCGGCTCCGGCGCCGGCGGCGGCACCCTGGCCAACGAGCTGTGCCAGAAGGGCATCAAGGTCGTGGTGCTGGAAGCGGGCGCGCTGCAGTCCAGCGCCACCTTCATCAACGACGAATGGAAGTCGTTCTCCCAGCTGGCCTGGCTGGACAAGCGCACCACCTCCGGCAGCTGGCGCGTGGCCAAAGACTTCTCCGGCCTGCCGGCCTGGATCTGCAAGACCGTGGGCGGCACCACCACCCACTGGGCCGGTGCCTCGCTGCGGCTGCAGGAGCACGAGTTCAAGGCCCGCACCACCTACGGCGATGTCAAGGGCGCCAGCCTGCTGGACTGGCCGGTGACCCTTCAGGAACTGGAGCCTTATTACGCCAAGGCCGAGTTCAAGATGGGTGTGACCCGCACCAACGGCATCCCGGGCCTGCCGGGCAACAACAACTTCAAGGTGATGTACGCCGGCGCCAGCAAGCTGGGCTACAAGGAAGTGCACACCGGCAACATGGCGATCAACAGCGTGCCGCGCGACGGCCGGGGCCGCTGCATGCAGATCGGTTTCTGCTTCCAGGGCTGCAAGAGCGGCGCCAAGTGGTCCACGCTCTACACCGAGATCCCCAAGGCCGAAGCCACCGGCAACTTCGAGCTGCGCACCGAGGCACACGTCACCCGCATCGAGCACAACGCGGCCGGCAAGGTCACGGGCGTGGTCTACGTCGACAAGGACCGCAAGGAACAGCGCCAGAAGGCCCGCATCGTCTGCGTGGCCGGCAACTCCATCGAAACGCCGCGTCTGCTGCTGCTGTCGGCCTCCAACATGTTCAAGGACGGCCTGGCCAACAACGCGGGCCACGTCGGGCGCCACTACATGCGCCACATGACCGGTTCGGTCTACGCCGCCTTCAAGAGCCCGGTGCACATGTACCGCGGCACCACCATGGCCGGCATCGTGCGCGACGAGGCGCACCACAACCCGGCGCGCGGTTTTGTGGGCGGCTATGAGCTGGAAACCCTGTCGCTGGGCATTCCGTTCATGGCCGCCTTCCTCAACCCGGGCGGCTGGGGTTCGGACTTCAGCTGGTGGATGGACCGCTACACCCAGCTGGCCGGCATGTGGCTGGTGGGCGAGGACATGCCGCGCGAGACCAACCGCGTGACCCTCAACACCAACGTCAAGGACCAGTGGGGCAACTACGCGCCCAACGTGCACTTCGACGACCACGAAAACGACATCGCCATGCGCAACCACGCCTTCACCCAGGGCGAGCGCATTTACCAGGCGGCCGGCGCCATCCGCACCTTCCGCACGCCGCCGTACCCCTCGACCCATAACCTGGGCACCAGCCGCATGAGCGCGCGGCCGCAGGACGGCGTGGTCAACAAGTGGGGCCAGACGCACGACATCCCCAACCTGTTCATCAGCGACGGCAGCCAGTTCACCACCGGCGGCGCGGAAAACCCCACGCTCACCATTGTGACTTTGGCCATCCGCCAGGCCGACTACATTGCCGAGCAGATGATGCAGCGGGCGATTTGAATGCACATTCCGCGTCGCTTCGCGTCACCCCCCCTCCAGGGGGGCGACACCTGAGGCCCGGCGAAGCCGGTTCCTCGGTGCCCCTGGGTCTTGAGCCCTGGCACTCGTTGCGCATAGCGCTTTGGTGCCGTCATCCCATCAGGAGACTCTCATGTGTGAATTCTTCGTCAAGGCCGATCCCATCCAGTACGAGCAGCGCACGCGCACCGTGCGCATTCACAACGCGCTCACCAGCATCCGGCTGGAGAACATGGTGTGGGACATCCTGGCCGAGATGGCCGAGGAAGACGGTTGCACGACCAACGCGTTGATCGCCAAGTTCCACGAGGAAATCCTGGCGCACCGGGGCGAGGTGCCCAACTTCGCCTCCTTCCTGCGGGTGACCTGCATGCGCTACCTGCGGCGCTGCGCCATGGCGGCGGAGCCACAGGACCGCAACGCACCGGTGCCCGCGCTCCCAAAGCACCTGAAGGCGGTGGGCGCCTGATCCTGCTGCCGCTGGCCTCTTCCCTTTCTGCAACCCCTCCGAGCGATCCATGAGCTTCGTCACCGAACACCACCCGGGCGTTGTCGCCGACACCCCCGCCGCCGCCCGCGGTTTTGTCTTCAACCACTCGATGCTGCGCATCAAGGACCCGGCGGTCTCGCTGGCCTTCTACACCGGCGTCATGGGCATGAAGGTGCTGCGCAAGCTGGACTTTCCCGAGATGCAGTTCTCGCTGTATTTCCTGCACCGCGACGACGGCGACCGCCACCCCCCGGAAGACATCGGCGAGCGCACCGCTTGGACCTTCGCCCAGCGCGGCATCCTGGAGCTGACCCACAACTGGGGCACGGAAACGCAGCCCGACTTCAAGTACCACGACGGCAATGCCCAGCCCCAGGGCTTCGGCCACATCTGCTTCTCGGTGCCCGATCTGGACGCCGCGGTGGCCTGGTTCGACCAGCACGGTCTCACCTACGTCAAGCGCCCCGAGCAGGGCAAGATGCGCGACGTGGCCTTCATCAAGGACCCCGACGGCTACTGGATCGAGATCGTCCAGCCCGAGCGCCTGAAGAACCTGGGCCGCTGAGCGTCGATGAAATACCTGCACACCATGGTCCGGGTGACGGACCTGGAAGCGTCGCTGCGCTTCTACCGCGACGGGCTGGGCCTGCGCGTGGTCCGTTCGATGGACGTGCCGCAAGGCCGCTTCACCCTGGTTTACCTGGCCGCGCCCGGCGACGAGCAGGCCCAGGTTGAACTGACCCACAACTGGGACCCCGAGGTCTACACCGGCGGCCGCAACTTCGGCCACCTCGCCTACGCGGTGGACGACATCTACGCCGCCTGCGAACGCCTGCAGCAGCACGGTGCGGTCATCGTGCGCCCGCCGCGCGACGGCCACAAGGCCTTCGTGCGTTCGCCCGACCAGATCTCCATCGAACTGCTGCAGCGCGGCGCGCCCCTGCCGCCGGCCCGGCCGTGGACCGACATGCCCAACATTGGGAGCTGGTGATGGACTGGCCCGAGACACGGGTGGTGGCCCGGCTCACCGGTTCGCTGCCCATGGGCGGCGTGGTGCCCGACACGCCCATCCATGCCTTCGCGCACACCCCGGCCGCCCTGGCGCTGGACCCTGAGCCCGGGCTGAACCCGCAGCGGCGGGACATCGACTTGGGCGGTCTGCTGGCCTTCGCCATCGACCCGGTGGTCACGGCCGAGGAGGCCGACCGCATCGTGGCCGCCAGCGAGGTGTTCGGCTACCGCGACGAGGCGCCCGGCATCGCCACCCCGCCGGGCATGCGCATGAACAAATCGGTGCACTGGGTGGCCGACGAGGCGCTGCTGGGACCGGTCTTCGCGCGCATCCGGCACCTGCTGCCGCCCGAGATCGACGGCCTGCCGCTGCACGGGCGGCTCAGCCACCGCCTCAACATGTACCGCTACGACGACCAGGACGTCTTCAACCGCCACATCGACGGCGACTGGCCCGGCTACGGTCTGGACGCCGAACGCAGCGAGATGCTGGAGTGGGGCGGTGGCCTGCGCTCCTGCCTGTCCATGCTGCTCTACCTGAACGGGGCCGACGACGGCGTGGTCGGCGGCCAGACCCGGTTGCTCGGGCGCGACGGGCGCTGGACGGATGTCACACCCGTCAAGGGCGCGGCGCTGTTCTTCCGGCACGGCTTTTCGACCGATTCGGTGGTCCACATCGGCGCCCGCGTCAGCGGCCCGGTGCCCAAATACCTGGCGCGCATCAACGTGATGTACGGCCCGCCGGGCTGACCCCGGTGCACCCGGCGCCCGCGGCGCAGGGGGATGGCCGGTTACAAAGCCGGTCGGCGGATCGTTTCTAATAACGCCCTCCCGCCGGCACAACCGCCGGTCCGGCGCTAGGCCCCTGTTCGGGCCGGCCCACCCCCCTGTTGTCGAGTCCGCACGGGTGCCCTCCGGTG
>NZ_JBPCSJ010000192.1:0-16011 GCF_051007235.1 Hydrogenophaga sp.
AGCCAGTCCTGTGTGTAAGCCATGGGAGCGGTGAACGAAAAGGACTCCATGCGTCCGGTGACGGTGGCCAGGTACACCGACTCCAGCGTCTCGGGGTGTTCGGCCACAAAGCCCAGCCGCCCACTGATCCACCACATGGCGGTCACGGTGAGCCCCAGGCCTATGCCGCCCAGCAGGTTGCCCGGGGTGCGGAAGTCGCGACCACTGAGCGCCCAGAGCAGCAGGGCACCACCCACTAGCAATGACAGGACCAGGCCGGTGGTACCGGCGTTGAGCCCTGCCACATGGGCCAGCCAGGCGGGTAATGCCGCGCCGCCTGGCATGGCAAACGCCACCGTATCGACCGTGTTCACGCGCAGCACGGCCAGCACGCCACTCAAGGTCGCGTAAGCGGTGAAGCCCATGACGAAGAACACGGTCAGCGCCTTGAGGCTGCCCCCGCCGATGCGCACCAGCGTTTTGCTGCCACAGCCCGATGCGAGCACCATGCCGAAACCGAACAGCACACCACCCAGCAGCGCCGACAGCCAGATCACCCGCCCTGTGCCGTAGATGGTCTGAGTGGGGTCGATCCAGCCCAGCCAGGCCATGGTGTGAAAACCGATCATGGCCACCGCAACCGCCGCTGCCCACATGCGCATCCGTGTCCAGGAGCCCATGTTGACGATGTCGCTGACCGCCCCCATGGTACAAAAGTGGGTGCGCTGGGCGATGAAACCGAAGACGGCTGCGGCCGCAAAAGCGGCCCACAGCACCAAGGCGCTTTGTTGTTGGAGTGCGGCGATGTCCATGCCCGGGATTGTAGGAGCAGCCCCCTATCCCCTTGGCACGGCCGGCCTTGGTCTCAGCGCAGGCGGCTCAGTCGTTCGCGTGCAGCGCCGGCCGCCTCCGACTGGGGATGCGCTTTGACGAGCTCTTCGAGCGTGCGCCGTGCGGCCTTGGTGTCCTTGAGCTCGACCTGGCTGTTGGCGATCGCCAGCTGTGCCTCGGGCGTGCGCGGGTGGTCCGGGAACTGGGTCACGAGGCGCCGGTGCGATTCCACCGCGGCCTTGTAGTCGCGGTTGGCATACTGGGCGTTGCCCAGCCAGTACAGCGCCGCGGCGGTGTAGCCGCTGTCGGGGTAGCGCCGCAGGAACTGCTGGTAGGCCTGGGCTGCCGCGTCAAACTCGGTGCGCCGCAGCGTTTCCATCGCAGCGTCGAAATCGCGCTTCTCGGTCGGGGCCGCAGTGAAGTCTTTGCCGTCCAGCGACACCTTCATCGGCTCCACTTTGCGCAGACGCTCGTCCAGGCCCAGCTGCACGTCTTTCTGCTGGCGCTGCAGTTCGGACACCTCGCGCGTCAGCTGCTCGTTCTGTCCGCGCAGGCGCGCCACGTCGGCCCGCAGCTGTTCGATCTGGTTGGCCAGATCCAGCAAGCTGCGGCGCGTGGTGGCCTGGCCATCACGCGCCTCTTCTGCCGTGCGCGTCGTCGCGGCATTGGCCGCCTCGGCGGCCTGGCGGTTGATCTCGACGCGCTGGCGCAGTTCGATGATGGCTTTGCGCGCCTCATCGTCGTCGAACAAGGCGTGGGCCTGCAGCGGCCACACCAGCGCCAGTGCACTGGTCAAGGGCAGCAGCGCACGCATCAGGCAGCGGGGAACGGTGGTCATGCGCATCAGCGGTAGGTGAATTCGACCCGGCGGTTCTTGGCGTAGGCGTCTTCGGTGAAGCCGTTGGCCGCGGGTTTTTCCTCGCCGAAGCTCACCGGCTCCACTTGCTGGTCGCGCACGCCCAGCAGTGTGAGCGCGCGGCGCACGGCTTCGGCCCGTTTCTGCCCCAGCGCCAGGTTGTACTCGCGCCCCCCACGCTCGTCGGTGTGTCCTTCCAGTGCGAGCCGGCGCTTGCCGTCGGCCATCAGGTAGCGCGCATTGGCTTCCAGCATGGGGGCAAATTCAGGCTTGACCACAAAGCTGTCGTAGTCGAAATACACCAGGCGCGCCATGGTCTCAGGCTGGGGCGCATCGGTCGGAGCCACCTGCACGGGCGAGACGCCCCGCTGGTCGGAGACGCCGCCGGAGGTCGCGGGCGCCGTCACGTTGCCCTGGCCCAGCGGGCTCACAGCGGTGGCCGTGCGATCGACCACCGGCACAGCGTCCAGCGGGACGCTCGAAGCGCAGCCAGCCAGCCCGGCAGCGAGCAACAAGGGCGTGATCCAGGCCGTGCGGCGCGAAGCGAAGAAGGAAGTTGGGTTCATACACAGGGCCTTTCAAATCCGTTGGGAAACGCCCCTTGACGGGGTTGCACAGCTCGATCAGCGCAGGAAGGGCCCCCATTCGGGCTCGCGGATATCCCCTTGCGCGCCGGCCAAGCGGGTTTTGATGCGGCCGTCCAGGCTGGTGGTCATCAGCGATTCCTGTCCTTTGTCGCGCGTGGCGTAAATGATCATGCGACCGTTGGGCGAGAAGCTCGGACTCTCGTCCGCGCTGGTGTCGGTCAGGGCGGTCACATCGCCGCTGGACAACTCCATCACGTGCAGGCGAAAAGCCCCGTTGACACGTGAGATGAAGGCCAGATGCCGCCCGTCCGGACTGATCGAGGGCGAGATGTTGTAGTTCCCGCTGAACGTGACGCGCTGTGCATCGCCGCCCTGCGCAGCCATGCGGTAAACCTGCGGCGAGCCACCCCGGTCGCTCACAAAGTAGATCGACTTGCCGTCCGCGCTGAACACGGGCTCGGTGTCGATGCTTTCGGTCTGCGTCAGGCGTCGGGGCTCGCCGCCATCGGCCCCCACTGCATACAGCTGGGCGTTGCCCGAAATGGACAGCGTGGCCACCAGTTGCTTGCCGTCGGGCGACCAGGCCGGCGCGCTGTTGGAGCCGCGGAAGTTCGCCAACAGGCGCCGCTTGCCGGTGGACACGTCGTGCGCGTAAATCACTGGCTTGCGTGCCTCGAACGACACATAGGCGAGCTGCGAGCCCCCCGGCGCCCAGCTGGGCGAGATGATGGGCTCGGGGCTGCTGAGCGCTGCCCGGGCGTTCTCACCATCGGCATCAGCCACCCAGAGCTGGTAACGCTGCCCTGCCTTGCTCACGTACGCGATGCGTGTGGAGAACACGCCCTTGTCGCCGGTGATCTTTTCGTAAACCTGGTCCGCGATGCGGTGCGCCGCCAGGCGCAGATCGGCCGCCGCCACCGGGTAGCTCAGGCCGCCCAGGTCCTGACCACGCACCAGATCCCAAAGCCGGAAACGCACATCGAAACGCCCGTCGGCCAGGCGGTTGACACTGCCTACCACCAGCGAATCGGCGCCCTTGCCACGCCAGGCGGTCAGGTCTGGCCGGGTGGATTCATCGAGGTTGCCGACAACAGGTTCCGAAAAGCGGAACTGCCCGCTGCGCTCCAGGTCGGCCCGCACGATCGCGGCGATGTTCTGGCTCGCGGCGTCGTTGCCGCGAAAGTTCACGACCGAAAAGGGAAACTGCGTCAGGCCGACACCGGAGACTTCGACCCGGAACTGCGCATGCGCTTCGTGCAACGGCCAGGCCATCTGGGAGAGTGCGCCTGCTGCACACAGCAGGCCTTGGCGTCGGGTCGGAGCCCAGTGTTCCAGTCGGGTCAAATCCAGCATCCTTGTAGTCATCCCATGAACTGCGCCGCGCGCTGAGCAAAGCCGTGTGCGGGCGCAGCCGATAATAGCGGAGCACTCACCCGCACCCGTGACAAGATGTGATGCTCGCAAGCGATCACGCCGCTACGCTGGATCGCAGAGCAGCGCGATTGGTTCCATCCCCGCCCTCTTTCTCAAACACCGCACCCCTTGAGCGCCATCGTCCCCCCTTCTGCCGCGCCCACGAGCACCCTGATGCAGCGCCTGGCGCGGCTGTGGCCCTACTTCCGGACCGCCCGTACCGGCATCGTGATCGCCGCTGTGGCCACTGCGCTGGGCGCGATCACCGAGCCCATGATCCCGGCGTTGCTCAAGACCTTGCTGGACCGTGGCTTCAGCCAGGGCGCGATCGCGTTGTGGATGGTGCCGGCGGCGCTCATGGGACTGTTCGGTGCACGTGGTCTGGCGGTCTTCCTGGCGCAGTACGCGCTGTCGTACACCGCCAGCCTGGGGCTGCTGAACCTGCGCCGGGCGATGTTCGCCAAACTCAACGACGCCCAGATGACGCTGTTCGCGCAGCAAAGCGCCAGCAAACTCTCCAACACACTGGTGTACGAGGTGCAGACCGGCTCCTCGCTGCTGGTGTCGTCCATCCTGACCCTGGCCAAAGACAGCCTGACCATGCTGGCCTTGATGGGTTACCTGCTGTACCTGAACTGGAAACTCACGCTGATCGTTCTCACCTTGTTCCCGGCGCTGGTCGTGGTCATGAAGGTCTTGTCCAAGCGGTTGTTCAAGTTGACCCGTGCCAGCCAGCAAGCCACCGATGACCTGGCTTACGTGGTGGAAGAAAACGCGCTGGCCTACCGGATGGTGCGTTTGCACGGTGCGCAAGCCCGGCAGATGCAGCGCTTTGACGTGCTCAGCACCACGCTGCGCAAACTCGCGCTCAAGTCCAGCATCGCACAGGGTGCCATGACGCCCGTGACCCAGTTGCTGGCCTCGGCGGCGCTGTCGGCGGTGATCGCGGTGGCGCTCTGGCAAAGCAGCAGCAGCGGTGGCAGTGTGGGCAACTTTGTCGCGTTCGTCACGGCCATGCTGATGCTGATCACGCCCATCCGCCACCTGGCCGAAATCGCCGGGCCCATCACACGCGGGCTGGTGGCGCTGGAGCGTGGGCTGGACCTGATCGAGAACACGCCAGAACAGACCGGCGGAACACATGCCGCAGAGCGGGTGCAGGGTTCGATCCGGCTGCAAGAGGTCTGGGTGCGCTACCCTGCGAAAGACGGGCAGGCCATTGCCGATGACGACCACAGCCGCACGGCGCTGCGCGGCGTTTCGCTGGACATTCGCCCTGGAGAGGTGCTGGCCTTTGTGGGCCCTTCAGGTTCGGGCAAGACGACACTGGTCAACCTGCTGCCACGCTTTGTCGAATTCGATCAGGGGCAGGTGCTGCTGGACGACGTGCCACTGCGGGACTGGCAACTGGCCAGCCTGCGCAGCCAGTTTGCGATGGTGAGCCAGGATGTGGTCATGCTCAACGACAGCCTCGCCGCCAACGTCGCGCTGGGCGCCGACGACGCCTCCATCGACGAAGTCCGCGTGCGGGCCGCGCTCGAAGCCGCGAACCTCGGTGAACTGCTCTCTCGGCTGCCGCAAGGCATCCACAGCACCGTCGGCCACAACGCGGCCGAACTCTCGGGCGGTCAGCGCCAGCGGCTGGCGATAGCGCGCGCCATCTACAAGGATGCGCCCATCCTCATCCTCGACGAGGCCACGTCCGCACTGGACAACGAATCCGAACGCCTGGTACAGGACGCGCTGGCCCGGCTGATGAAGGGGCGCACCACCCTGGTCATCGCGCACCGCCTGTCCACCATCGAACACGCGGATAGAGTCGTGGTACTGGCAAATGGCGTCATCAGCGAACAAGGCACGCACCATGCTCTGCTGTGCAACGATGGGCTGTACGCACGCCTGCATGCGCAGGGTTTTTCAGCAAGCGATGCAGCACCACCCGCGACGCCGTCCGCTTAGCGCGTATACCTTCGCACCCGATCCAGCGTGGCACACGTCAAAGTGACCGCTGCGGGGCGTTGCTCAGCGGAGCGGGTGCATCACAGCAGCACGATGTCGTACTGCTCCTGTGTCATCGAGCCTTCGGCTTGCAGAGAGATCGGTTTGCCGATGAAGTCGCTCAATCCGGCCAGGTGCTGGCTTTCTTCGTCGAGGAACAACTCCACCACCTGGGCCGAAGCCACCACGCGGAACTCGCGCGGATTGAAAGCGCGCGCTTCGCGCAGGATCTCGCGCAGGATGTCGTAGCAGACACTGCGCGCCGTTTTCACCACACCTTTGCCGCCGCAAGCGCCACAAGGCTCGCTGAGCATGTGGGCCAGCGATTCGCGGGTGCGCTTGCGCGTCATCTCGACCAGACCCAGCTGTGAGAAGCCGCCGGTCATGGTCTTGACGCGGTCGCGGGCCAGTTGCTTGCGGAATTCGGTCAGCACGGCTTCGCGGTGGTCTTCGCGCACCATGTCGATGAAGTCCACGATGACGATACCACCCAGGTTGCGCAGCCGCAGTTGCCGCGCAATGGCTTGCGAGGCTTCCAGGTTGGTGCGGAACACCGTGTCGTCGAAATTGCGCGCGCCCACGAAGCCGCCGGTGTTCACGTCCACCGTGGTCAGGGCCTCGGTCTGGTCAATGACCAGGTAGCCACCGGACTTGAGATCGACGCGGCGGCTGAGCGCGCGCGCGATGTCTTCGTCGATGTTGAACAGGTCGAAGATGGGCCGCTCGCCCGTGTACAGCTGCAGCTTGGGCAGCGTGTCGGGCATGAACTCAGTGGCAAAGGCCTGCAGCAGACCGCACTGCTCTCGTGAATCGATGCGGATGGAGTGGGTCTGAGCGCTGACCAGGTCCCGCAGCACGCGCTGCATCAGGTTCAGGTCTTCGTGCAGCAGCGTGGCCGGTGGCTGTCGCGTGGCAGCCTCCTTGATGCGCTGCCAGGTCTTGCGCAGGTAGGCGATGTCCTCACGCAGCTCGTCGTCAGACGCGTCTTCGGCGTTGGTGCGCAGGATGAATCCGCCCGTGGCACTGCCGTCGGCCGGCGCCGCGAGCCCCATCACCCGCTGGCGCAGGGCCTCGCGCTGCGCCGACGGAATTTTTTGCGACACGCCAATGTGGTTGTCCTGCGGCAGGAACACCAGCAGGCGCCCGGCAATGCTGATCTGCGCCGTCAGCCGCGCACCCTTGGTGCCGATCGGGTCCTTGAGCACCTGCACCATCAGCGCCTGACCCTCGAAAATCTGGCGCTCGATCGGCTGCACCGGATCGCCTTCGAGCACCTTGCCACCCGCTTCCGCCTGACCCTTCTCGCGCGGCGACGCGTGTTTGGCGGCGATGTTGGGCATGAGGTCGGCCACATGCAGGAAAGCCGCCCGGTCCAGGCCGATGTCGATAAAGGCCGACTGCATGCCCGGCAGCACGCGCGAGACCTTGCCCAGGTAGATGTTGCCGACCAGGCCGCGTTCGAGCGTGCGTTCCAGGTGCACCTCTTGCACCGCGCCCTGCTCCACCACCGCCACGCGGGTTTCTTGCGGTGCCCAGTTGATGAGAATGTCCTGGCTCATGCTTGCCTTGTGGTGTGAAAAATTCAGCAGGCCAGGCGCATGCCGGCGACGCGCAGCAACTGCGCGGTTTCGTGCGCAGGCAGGCCCATGATGCCCGTGTAGCTGCCGCTGATGTGCCGGATGTGCAGCGCCGCCGCGCCCTGGATGGCGTAGGCGCCCGCCTTGCCCATGGGTTCACCACTGGCCACGTAGCGCCGGATGTCGGCAGCGCTCCACGCATCGAAAACCACCTGCGAGGTGGACATCGCCGCCCATTGGCGGTCGGCCCCACGGGCAGAAGGCCGTGCCACCGCCACTGCTGTCAGCACGCGGTGCTGCTGGCCCGACAGGTCCGCCAACATGCGCCGCGCCTGCGCCGCATCAGCCGGTTTGCCCAGGATGCGGCGCCCCAGCGCCACCGTGGTGTCGGCGCAGAGCACAGGCGCCAGGGGCAGCCCGCGGCGCCGAAGCCGCGCAACGGAGGCCTGCAGTTTCAGATCCGTGACGCGCTGGACATAGGCGGCCGGCGCTTCGGCGCCCTTGACCACTTCCAGCGCTTCGACATCCTCGCCCTCGTCGGGCAACAGCAGCTCGCAACGCACGCCCCATTGCTCCAGCAGCTGCTTGCGGCGCGGACTCTGGGAGGCGAGATAAATGAAGTCACTCACGGTGCGTCATTCCCGGTGGTAGGGGTGGTTGGCATTGATCGACCAGGCGCGGTAGAGCTGCTCGATCAGCAGCACCCGCACCATGGCGTGCGGCAGCGTGAGGTCGGACAGGCGGATGCGCTGGTGCGCCGCGGCACGAAAAGCCGGCTCCAGTCCGTCCGGACCACCGATGACCAGGGCCACGTCGTCGCCACCTTGCTGCCAGGCCTGCAGCTGCACTGCCAGCGCCTTCGTCGTGAGCTGGGTGCCCCGTTCGTCCAGCACCACGGTGCGACAGCCTTTGGGCAGCGCCGCGACGATGCGCTCGCGCTCCGCGGCCATGACCGTTTCCACGGTCTTGGAGCCACGCGGCTCGGTCTTGACGGTTTTGATCTCCACCCGCAGTTCGGGTGGGAAGCGCTTGGCGTAATCGTCGTAGGCGGTCTGGGCCCAGTCGGGCATGCGTTGCCCGACCGCGACGATCACCAGCTTCATGCCTTTTTCTTGGCGGCGGGCTTGGCCACGGTGCGCTTGGCAGCGGGTTTGGCCGGCGCCTTGCTGGCCGCCTTGGCAACGGGCTTGGCAGCGCTCTTGGGTTTGACGACCACGGTCTTGATCGCCTTCTTGGCAGGCACCGCACCGGTGGTGCTCTTGCGGGCCGGCGCCTTGGCGGCGACCTTGCTCGCCGGTGCCTTGGCAGCAGTGGGCTTGGCGGCGATTGTCTTGGATGCTGCGGTCTTGGTGGCCGCAGGCTTGGCCACGGGCTTCGACGCCGCCGTTTTGGTGGCAGCCTTCTTGGCGGGGGCCTTCACCGGTTCAGCGGCGACGGCCGCGGCCGCCTTGGCCTGCTTGCGGGCCAGGGACTTGGCGTCCACCGGCTTGACGTCCTTGACCGTGCCCTTGCGCGTGGTCTTGGTGGTGGCCTTGGCGGCTTCACGTGCCTCGGCCGCTTTTTCGGCAGCGGTCTTCAGGCGCACCGGCTTGGCGCCCCAGATTTCTTCGAGACGGTAGTACTGGCGGATCACCGGCTGCATCACGTGGGCCACGGCCTGACCGCAGTCGACGATGATCCATTCGCCGTTTTCTTCGCCTTCGATACGTGGCTTGTCGAAACCCGCCTCACGCACGGCGTCGCGCACGCTGGCGGCCAGCGCCTTGGTCTGGCGGTTGGAGGTGCCACTGGCCACGATCACGCGCTCGAACAGCGGCGACAGCGTCTCGGTGTTGAACACCACGATGTCCTGGCCTTTGACGTCCTCCAGTCCATCCACGATCGCGCGCTGGAGTTTCTGGATGTCTTTTTTGGCTGTGGTTTCGCTGGTCATGAGGGCTTCTGATAAAGATGGTGTTGTGAAATATAGCTTGCCACCGCCTGGGGCACCAGTGCGGCGTGGGTGCCGGCGCGCCCCAGTGCCTGCCCGAAACGGGCACGCACGGCGGTGGCGCTGATGTTGGTCAGGGGCATGTCCAGCCGGATGAAAGGCAGGTCCACGCCCGAGAGATCGGTCTCGGCGTGTGTGTTGTCCAGCGCGTCGGTGCCGATGCGCGTGGCCCGGTTGGCCACGGCCAGTTGCGCCAGTCGCAGCACGTCGGGCCAGCGCATCCAGGTCTTGAAGGCCAGCAACTGGTCGGCCCCCAGCAGCAGGAACAATTGTGCCGAGGGATATTCCCGCCGCAGTTCCTGGAGCGTGTCCGCCGTGAAGCTGGGCCCGCTGCGGCGCGTTTCACGCGGGTCCACCTGGGTGTGCGGCAAATCGCCGAACGCCAGCAGGCACATGGCCAGCCGGTGTTGTGCGTCGGTCAGCGGGCGCGCCTTGTGCCAGGCCTGCCCGGTGGGCAGGATCAGCAGCCGGTCCAGCCGCAACTGGGTCATCGCCGCTTCGGCCAACGCGCGGTGCGCCCAGTGCGGTGGATCGAACGCGCCGCCGTAGACACCGATGCGCAGTGGCTCGGGTATGGCGGGTACTGGGGTGCCCGCTGCCTGTGGGCTCAAACCCAGTCCTTGCGCACCAGGAACTCGCTGGTCAGGCGCGTCTCGGGCGAGCCTGCCGGGTCGGTGCGCTGGTACGACCAGCTCACCATCGGCGGCATGGACAGCAAAATAGATTCGCTGCGGCCGCCAGACTGCAAACCGAAGTGCGTACCCCGGTCCCAGACCAGGTTGAATTCCACATAGCGGCCACGGCGGTAGAGCTGGAACTCGCGCTCGCGCTCACCGTACGGCAGGTCCTTGCGGCGGTCCACAATGGGCAGGTAGGCGTCCAGGAAGGCGTCGCCGACCGAGCGCAGCATGGCAAAGCTGCCCTCGAAACCGAACTCGGCGAAGTCGTCAAAAAACACGCCACCGATGCCGCGCTGCTCGTCGCGGTGTTTCAGATAGAAGTATTCGTCGCACCACTGCTTGAAGCGCGGGTACTTGTCCACACCAAACGCATCCAGCGCCCCCTTGCAGGTGCTGTGGAAATGCACCGCGTCCTCTTCGAACGCGTAATAGGGCGTGAGGTCCATGCCACCGCCGAACCAGCACACCGGATCGCCCTTGGCCGGGTTTGCGGCGATCATGCGCACGTTCATGTGCACCGTCGGCACGTACGGGTTGCGCGGGTGAAACACCAGCGAGACACCCATGGCCTCGAACGGCGCGCCAGCGAGTTCCGGACGGTGCTGGGTGGCCGACGGCGGCAGGCGCGGTCCGGTGACGTGCGAGAAACCGCAACCGGCGCGCTCGAACACCGGGCCACCTTCCAGGATCTGCGTGATGCCCTGCCCTTGCAGGGTCTCGCCAGCCGGCTTCTTCCAGTGATCGACCACAAAACGGCCACCGTCCACCAAAGCGACGGTGGAGGTGATGCGGTCTTGCAAACCGGTGAGGTAGTCGCGGACCTTTTGTGTCGGGTTCATGCTGGCCTTTGCCAAATCAGAGGGCGCGAAAACCGATGTCGCGACGACACTGCATGCCGTCGAAACGGATGCCGTCCACCACACCATAGGCCTTTTGCTGCGCGGCGGCCACGGTGTCGGCCAGCGCCGTCACGCACAGTACACGGCCACCCGAGACCACCACCTGGTCGTTGACAACAGCGGTGCCGGCGTGGAACACCATGCGGTCGGCCTCGTCGGCCGGCAAGCCACTGATGGCATCGCCCTTGCGCGGATTCATGGGATAGCCGGCCGCGGCCAGGACCACACCCAGCGCCACGCGCGGGTCCCAGTCGAGGGTGACCTGGTCCAGTTCGGCACGGGTGGCCTGCAGCAGCACCTGGGCCAGGTTGGAGCGCAGGCGCATCATGATCGGCTGGGTCTCGGGGTCGCCCATGCGGCAGTTGAATTCCAGCGTCTTGACGCGGGCGTCGGGCGTGATCATGAGACCGGCATAAAGAAAGCCGGTGTACGGAATGCCATCGGCGGCCATGCCACGCAGCGTGGGCAGGATCACCTCGTCCATCGCGCGCTGGTGGACCGCCGGCGTGACCACCGGCGCGGGCGAATAGGCGCCCATTCCGCCGGTGTTCGGGCCCTGGTCGGCGTCCAGCAGGCGTTTGTGGTCCTGGCTGGTGGCCAGCGCCAATGCGTTCACGCCGTCGCACAGCACGATGAAGCTGGCTTCTTCGCCTTCGAGGAATTCCTCGATCACCACCCGAGCGCCGCCTTCGTTGTGCGCCACACCCAGCGTGTTGTCCAGCAGCATGAAGTCGATGGCTTCATGTGCCTCGGCCAGCGACATCGCCACCACCACACCCTTGCCCGCCGCCAGGCCGTCGGCCTTGATCACGATGGGCGCGCCCTTGGCGTCCACATAGGCATGGGCCTGCACGGCGTCGGTGAAGGTCTGGTACTCGGCTGTGGGAATGCCATGGCGCTGCATGAAGGCCTTGCTGAAGGCCTTGGAGCTTTCCAGCTGGGCTGCTTTCTGCGTCGGGCCGAAGATCGCCAGACCGTGGGCGCGGAACTCGTCCACCACACCGGCCGCCAGCGGCGCCTCGGGTCCGACCACCGTCAGGCCAATGCCGTTGGCCTGCACCCACTCGCGCAGGGCCACCTTGTCGGTGATGGGGAGGTTGGTCAGCTGCGCGTCCCGCGCAGTGCCGGCGTTGCCCGGCGCGACAAACACCTGCTCCACGCCCTCGGACTGCTTGAGCTTCCACGCCAGCGCATGCTCGCGGCCACCGCCGCCAATCACCAGGACTTTCATTCGTTGATCTCGGCGTTGTGGAAGACTTCCTGAACGTCGTCCAGGTCTTCGATGATGTCCAGCAGCTTCTGCATGCGGGCCGCGTCTTCACCGGTCAGCTCGATGGTGTTCTCGGGCCGCATCGTCACCTCGGCCACCTCGGGCTTGAGGCCGGCGGCCTCCAGCGCGTTTTTCACCGCTTCAAAGTCGGTGTAAGCGGTCAGCACCTCGATCGCGCCGTCGTCGTCGGTGATCACATCCTCGGCGCCGGCTTCCAGCGCCACTTCCATCACCTTGTCTTCGCTCGTGCCCGGCGCAAAGATGATCTGGCCGCAATGCTTGAACTGGAACGCCACCGAACCGTCGGTGCCCAGGTTGCCGCCGTACTTGCTGAAGGCGTGCCGCACTTCGGCCACGGTGCGCACCTTGTTGTCGGTCATCGTGTCCACGATGATGGCTGCGCCGCCGATGCCATAGCCTTCGTAGCGGATCTCTTCCAATGCCTGGCCTTCCAGGGCCCCCGAAGCCTTGTCCACGTTGTACTTGATGCGGTCGGCCGGCATGTTGGCCGCCTTGGCCTTGTCGATCGCCAAACGCAGGCGCGGGTTCATCGCCGGGTCACCGCCACCCGTGCGGGCCGCCACGGTGATTTCACGGATCACACGCGTCCAGATCTTGCCCCGCTTCTCATCCTGCCGGCCCTTGCGGTGTTGAATGTTGGCCCATTTGCTGTGTCCAGCCACGAGTGAATCCTTTTTTCTGACCAGAATTTGGTGTAATAACCGTAGATTTTACGATCCCCCTTTTCTCACCCTTCTCAGGACGCCCACCATGGCCGAACCGATACTGATTGCCCAGAACGCCAACGCCCAGTGCCACCTGCTGCCCAGTCTGGCCAACCGCCACGGCCTGATCACCGGCGCAACCGGCACCGGCAAGACCGTCACGCTGCAAACGCTGGCCGAGCAGTTCTCCAACATCGGCGTGCCGGTGTTCATGGCCGACGTCAAAGGCGACCTCACTGGCATCAGCCAGAGCGGTAAGCTGCCCGAAAAAATCGTCAAAGTGCTGGCCGACCGCGGCATCACCCCGACCGAACCGCAGGCCTGCCCGACCACGCTGTGGGACGTGTTTGGTGAACAGGGCCACCCGGTGCGCGCCACCATCTCCGACATGGGACCGCTGCTGCTCTCGCGCATGCTGGACCTCAACGACACCCAGGCCGGCGTGCTCAACCTGGTGTTCAAGATCGCCGACGACAACGGCCTGCTGCTGCTCGACATGAAAGACCTGCGGGCCATGTTGCAGCACATCGGCGACAACGCCAAGCAGTTCACCACCGAGTACGGCAACATCAGCGCCGCCAGCATCGGCGCCATCCAGCGCGGTCTGCTGCAGATCGAACAGCAGGGCGGCGACAAGTTCTTTGGCGAGCCCATGCTCGACATCAACGACTTCATGCAGACCGAGCGCGGCAAGGGCGTGATCAACATCCTGGCCGCCGACAAGCTGCTGAACTCGCCGCGCCTGTACGCCACCTTCCTGCTGTGGATGCTGTCGGAGCTGTTCGAAACCCTGCCCGAAATCGGCGACCCGGAGAAGCCCAAGCTGGTGTTCTTCTTCGACGAGGCCCACCTGCTGTTCGACGAGGCGCCCAAGATCCTGGTCGACCGCATCGAGCTGGTGGTGCGCCTGGTGCGCTCCAAGGGCGTGGGGGTGTACTTCGTGACGCAGAACCCGCTGGACATTCCCGACAGCGTGCTCGGCCAGCTGGGCAACCGCGTACAGCACGCGCTGCGCGCCTTCACGCCGCGCGACCAGAAGGCCGTCAAGGCCACAGCCCAGACCATGCGCCCCAAGGCGGGGCTGGACATCGAGGCCGCCATCACCGAACTGGCCGTGGGCGAAGCCTTGGTGAGCCTGCTCGACACCAAGGGACGCCCGAGCGAGACCGAACGCGTGTTTGTGCTGCCACCGGGCAGCCAGCTGGGGCCCATCAGCCTCGAACAGCGCCAGGCCTTGCAGCAGAACTCGCTGGTGGCCGGCGTGTACGAAAAAGTGGTGGACCGCGAGAGCGCCTACGAGATGTTCCAGGCCCATGCCGGCCAGCGCGGACAAGCCACCGCCGAAACGGACACCACAGCCCCCAAAACCCCCCGCATTCCCGGAGCGGCCGGCAAGACGGCCGAGGCCGAAGCCGGTGGCGGCCTGGGTGGCATGCTCAACGAAGCCCTGTTCGGACGCACCGGTCCGCGGGGTGGCCAGTACGATGGCCTGGTCCAGACCATGGCCAAAACCGCCGCGCGCAGCGTCGCCAGCGGCATCGGCCGCCAGATCGTGCGTGGGGTGCTGGGCAGTCTGCTGGGCGGCAAGCGGTGATCACCGGCCGGCGGCTGCTGTACAGCTCGCTGGGGCTGGTGGCGGCGTTGCTGGTGGCAGGCCAGGCGGGCCTGTTCGCGGGTCGACCGCCGGCCGGTCTGGGTGTGCACCAAGACCGCCTGAAGCCTCCATCGGCCACACCGAACAGCGTCAGCAGCCAGGCCGATATGTACCCCGGGCACCCGCAGCAGGCGCACGCCCTCATCGAGCCACTTCCCCTGCGCCGGGGCGATGCCGTGGCTTCCGTGACCGCACTGGCAGCCGTGTTGCGCGCCACGCCTCGCATCACCTTGGTGGAGCAACGTTCTGACTATCTGAGGGCCCAGGCGCAGACGCGCTGGCTGAAGTTCGTGGACGACCTGGAGTTCTGGTTCAACCCCGCCACCGGTGTAATCGAGCTGCGCAGCGCCAGCCGCCTGGGACGCCAGGACTTTGGCGCGAACCGAGCGCGCATCGAGACGGTCCGCGCGGCCTACCTCGCGCAGCCCTGATCGGGCCCTGCTGGCAAAGAAAAGGCCCGGCAAGACTGGGCCTTTTTCATCTGCAGCGATCACCGGCCAGATCAGCCAGCGGTCGCCTCTTCCGGTTTGGCCTTGCCTTCCTTCTTCGGCAGGGGCTGGATGTCGAGCTTGACGTCCTGGGTTTCCTTGCCGTCTTCGCCGGTCTTGGTTTCCAGGTCCACCGTCAGGCGACCACCGTCGGTCAGGCGACCGAACAGCAGCTCGTCGGCCAGCGCGCGGCGGATCGTATCCTGAATCAGGCGCTGCATCGGGCGCGCGCCCATCAACGGATCGAAACCCTTCTTGGCCAGGTGCTTGCGCAGTGTGTCGGTGAAGGTGACCTCGACCTTCTTCTCAGCGAGCTGACCTTCGAGCTGCAGCAGGAACTTGTCCACCACACGCATGATGATCTGCTCGTCCAGCGCCTTGAAGTTGACAATGGCGTCCAGCCGGTTGCGGAACTCGGGCGTGAACAGGCGCTTGATGTCACCCATTTCGTCACCCGCCACGCGCGGGTTGGTGAAACCGATGGTCGCCTTGTTCATGGTCTCGGCGCCCGCGTTGGTCGTCATGATGATGATGACGTTGCGGAAGTCGGCCTTGCGCCCGTTGTTGTCGGTCAGCGTGCCGTGGTCCATGACCTGCAGCAACACGTTGAAGATGTCCGGGTGCGCCTTCTCGATTTCGTCGAGCAGCAGCACGCAGTGTGGCTTCTTGGTGATCGCCTCGGTCAGCAGGCCGCCCTGGTCGAAACCGACGTAGCCCGGAGGCGCGCCGATCAGGCGGCTGACAGCGTGGCGCTCCATGTACTCCGACATGTCGAAACGCATCAGGTCGATGCCCATGATGTAGGCCAGCTGCTTGGCCGCTTCGGTCTTGCCCACGCCGGTGGGGCCGCTGAACAGGAAGGCGCCGATCGGCTTGTCTGCCTTGCCCAGGCCCGAACGCGCCATCTTGACGCTGGCGGCGAGCACTTCCAGTGCCTTGTCCTGGCCGAACACCACGCTCTTGAGATCGCGCTCGAGCGTCTGCAGCTTGCCGCGATCGTCGTTGGACACGTTCGCGGGCGGGATGCGGGCGATTTTGGCCACGATCTCTTCGATCTCGGTCTT
>NZ_JBPCSJ010000193.1:0-1515 GCF_051007235.1 Hydrogenophaga sp.
TGCGTCGTGTGGCTGGGCTCTGGTCCGCGCGCGGGCGACCGGATCTGGGTGTGGGCGTGTCCGAATTTTTGTGTAAACGGTTCGGACGTCAGTTGACGGAGATGCGATCTCCGAACTGAATGGTAAAGCGGGTCAGCGCAGCCTTCCAATCGCGGATGGGCATGGTCCACTTCTGGCTGATGTTGCGCAGTGCCAGGTAGAACAGCTTGGTCAACGCCTCGTCGCTGGGGAACGAGCCCCGGTTCTTACTCAGCTTCCTCAGGCCCATGTTCACCGACTCGATGGCGTTGGTCGTGTAGATGACCTTTCGGATTTCCGCCGGGTAGTCAAAGAACGGCGTCAACCGACTCCAGTTCCTGCGCCAGGACTGGCCGATGGGCAAGTAGTCAGCGTCCCACTTGGCCTCGAACTCGCCCAGTCGCAGCTCGGCCTCTTCGGCGGTGGCGGCCTGGTAGATGTGGCGCAGGTTTGCCGCCACCTCTTTGCGGCGCTTCCAGGAGACGTAGTTCAGGCTGTGGCGCACCATGTGCACGATGCACAGCTGAACCACCGCCTTGGGGAACACCGCCTCGATGGCATCGGGGAAGCCCTTGAGCCCGTCAACGCAGGCGATGAAGATGTCCTGCACACCCCGGTTGCGCAGCTCGGTGACCACCTGCAGCCAGAACTTGGCACCCTCGGTCTGCGCCAGCCACAGGCCCAGCACCTCCTTCTCGCCATTCATGTTGATGCCGATGGCCAGGTACACCGCCTTGACCCGCACCGCGCCCTCGCGCACCTTCACGTGGATGCAGTCCAGATAGACGATGGGGTAGATGGCGTCCAGCGGGCGGGCCTGCCAGACCTTGACCTCTTCGCTGACGGCGTCCGTCACCGATGAAATCAGGCTGGGTGAGACCTCGGCACCGTACATCTCCTGCAGGTGGCTCTGAATCTCGCGCACCGTCATGCCACGGGCGTACAGCGAGATGATTTTGTCGTCGAAACCGTTCCAGCGGGTCTGGTGCTTGGGGATGAGCTGGGGCTCAAAGCTGCCGTGGCGGTCACGGGGTACTTCGATGGGCAGCTCGCCGAACTCGCCCTTGAGGGTCTTCTTGCTCTTGCCGTTGCGGGTGTTGCCGCTGGCGTTGGCCACGGCTTCATGGCGCTCGTGCCCCAGGTGCTCGGTCAGCTCCACGTCCAGCGCCTTCTCCACCAGCAGTTTGGTCAGCTGCTTGAGCAGGCCGTTCTCGCCAATCAGGTCTTCAGGCTTCTTGTAGTCGGCCAGCAGGGTGGCCAGCAGTTCTTGGGATACTTCGTGCTTCTTGGTTGTCATTGTGTTTGCGGACAAGCAGGCTCGCGCCTGCGGTGGATTGTCCGTTTACACAAAATTCTGCACACCCTCAAAGTCGGGTTGGCAGCCTTGAGCTTGAGGTGTCCCCCGCGCAGCCAGAGCTGCTTACAAGTGAATTCGCCATCCACCACCGCCACCACGATCTGGCCATGTCCGGGTTTGACAGCCCTGTCCACCAACAG
>NZ_JBPCSJ010000194.1:0-13392 GCF_051007235.1 Hydrogenophaga sp.
CGCAAGGGATCTGCGCGACCACACTGGCCGGCCCTGCACTGGTGGATGAAACCGAAACCGTGGCAATGCCCAAAGCATTGGTGGTGACCGAGTTCGAACTCAGTGCACCACGCGTGGTGCTGAAGAGCACAGTGACCCCGGCCTGGCCAACGGCCCCGACCTTGTACTGAACCGAGACGGTCTGACTGGCACCCACTATCACGCTGGTGTTGTTTGGAGGACTCAACACAGTGAAGTCGATGGCACTGACACCCACCACCGCTCTGGCAGAAGTGCCCAAGCCGCTGATCGACAAAGTGTCTGTCCCACTCACATTGGCTGTGTAAATGAACGGTGCTTCACCGTTAGCGCTTGTGGTCAAAACGCGGTTACTGAGTCCGTTTCCGTTAGCTGAAGTGACGCTGATGGTCTGCCCGCCAATACCGTTGCCCGACGAATCCACCAATCTGGCAATGTAGTTCGTCGCATCACCCAGTTTCAGGGATCCAGCGCCCGTCAACGTCATGCGGGTACCAGACACTGGCAAAGGGATGCTACCGGTGGAGGTTCCCGACGTGACGGTCACGGTCACATTGCGCAAGGCCTTGTTTGCGCCGGCAGAAAGTCGTGCGGTGGCCACACCATCTTCGTTGGTGGTGACACTTGCGCCACGCAGCGTGGCACCCTCGTTGACTGCAAAAACAACCGTCTGCTCGGCCATTCCCACATTGTTTGCGTTCTTCACCACCGCCGTCACCAATACCTCGGCTCCGGCGGACAAAACTTCGTTTGCCGAAGCCAGCACTTCAATCGAAGACGGCGTGACAACGGCTGTGCTCGTGGTGCTCCCACCTCCAGCGGTCGAGCCGCCTCCTCCGGGGATAGTCGCTCCAGGACTCCCTCCGCCACCTCCGCACGCGGTCAATGCTGCCGCCAGCGCCAAGCCGCCAATCAATCTGAAGAATTTCATCATCATTCGTCCCGAATCAAACAATTGCAACTCAACGCATCACACCACGATCTGAAATCACGCGCGGGGTGATAAAGATGAGCAACTCGGATTTATTTGCCGTCTTGCTGCGATTCTTGAACAGATTTCCCATGATTGGGATATCACCCAAAAGAGGCACTTTGGTCACATCGTCAATCTCGGTCTGCTCGAAGATGCCGCCGATCACCACCGTGCCACCGTTCTCCACAAGCACTTGCGTCTGCACATGCTTGGTGTTGATCGCGATACCTGCTGCGGTGGTCTCGCCTCGGCTGTCCTTGTTCACATCCACATCCAGAATGATGTTTCCTTCGGGTGTGATCTGGGGCGTCACTTCAAGCTTAAGGTTGGCCTTGCGGAAAGACAATGCCGTGGCACCACTTGACGTGGCTGTTTGATACGGAAACTCAGTCCCCTGTTCAATGAGCGCTTTTACCTGATCTGCCGTGACGACACGTGGACTTGAAACAATCTTGCCACGACCATCGGCTTCCAAAGCTGAAATTTCAAGATTCAAAAATCGGTTGGCAGCCGAACTGAACAAAGACACAGCAAAGGCCGCTGGAGCAAAACCGCCAGCGCCGGTGGACGGGAGATTCACGAATGACGTATTCACCGTATCCAATGTTGCAGAGCTTTCAAGCGTGGTCCCCGAGACGGCGTCGTAACTCCCGCCAAAAGCAATTCGGTTGGAACCCCCTACAGCATAGCCAGCATCACCCCCACGAACGCCACGAAGGTCACTGCCACCCAAACGAACACCAATTGAGCGGCCAAAGCGATCGTCTGCTTCGACGATGCGGGCCTCAATCAAAACCTGACGGATGGGAATATCCAGCTTAGAAATCAACTGCTGCACCTGTTCCAGCTTGGAGGGGATGTCCGTCACGAACAACTGATTGGTGCGCGGCTCTGCCATCACGCTTCCGCGTGGCGAGAGGAGCCGCGAGGTGCTGCCAGAGCCCCCGCCGCCGCCTGTGATCTGCCCAGCGATGTCAGCCGCCTTGGCATAGTTCATCTGAAAACCTTGAGTGCGCAGCGTTTCCAGACTCTCTATGGAAGCTTTGGATTCCAGTTCCTGCTTCTCCCTTGCAGCAATTTCGTCCTTGGGCGCGATCCACAGAACGTTGCCAGACTTTCGCATGCCCAGACCTTTGGCCTGCAGGATGATGTCCAAAGCCTGATCCCAAGGTACATCCTTCAAGCGCAGGGTGACCGCACCGCTCACCGAGTCGGATGTCACCACGTTGAAGTTGGTGAAGTCGGCAATCACCTGCAGCAGCGATCGCACCTCGATGTTCTGGAAGTTCAGGGAAAGCTTTTCCCCGTTGTAGCCAGGGCCCTGCGTCAGTTTAGACGTGTCGACCTTTTGCTCGCGCACTTCCAGCACAAACTGGTTGTCGCTCTGATACGCCGAGTGCTCCCAGTTACCCTTTGGAGTGACCACCATGCGCACCCGATCCCCCATCTGACTGGTTGCGATCAATTGCACCGGCGTGCCGAAATCGCTGACATCCATGCGGCGGCGCAGGCCCTCAGGGAGGGTCGATTTCAGAAAATCGACAACGAGGTTCTGACCTTGCTGCCGGATATCGACACCGATTTGATTGTTCGCCAGTTCGACCACCACTTTGCCGGTGGTCCCGGTTCCTCGTCGGAAGTCAACGTCTTTCAGAGACGCCATGCTGCTGTTGCGACTCTCGGCGAAGGCAGGCTTCGAGGCGGGCGCTCCAGTTGCCGCGGCGACAGTTGTCGACGCATCGGTCCGATCGAGAACGATCAACAGTGTCTTGCCTTCCACGCGGGCCTGATACGAGGCCGCCTGCTTGAGGTTGATCACCACCCGTGTGCGGTCACCGGCCTGCACAACATTGGCCGACCGGAGATTGCCTTGGTTGATTTCAACCGCACTGCGCCCAATTCCATTGACCACACCTGGAAAATCAAGTGCGATGCGAGCTGGCGACTGAATCGTGAAACCTGAAGGTACAGCCAACAATGGCTCCGCCATTTCGATGCGTACCACCTCGCCTGCGCCCTGCGAAAGCCCAGACAGCGACTGAATGGCGTTTTGCGCATACGCAAATGCACTGCCCAAGGTCAGGCAAAGAACAGCTGTGCACTGGAACAGCTTGCGCTGCGCAATACCGGCACCGTTGGCCCAGTCATGCTTTTTCATTTAGAACCTTCCTCTTGTAACTGCAACGCTGCTGGCCGCTCAATCCACTCACCTACCGCGTCCTGCACGATCTCGCGCAGCACCACTTCGGTTTCGGAAATTTTGGTGATCCGCCCGTAGTTCTGGCCCAGGTACTGACCAGGCCTCACCTGATACAGCAAGTTATCCACCTTGACCAAGGCAACCAACTGTCCTTGTCGGTTGAGACTGCCCACCATCGCCATGGTGTCGAGCGGGTAGGCTTCCAGAGGCTGTTTGCGCCGATTGAGTTCGGGTGCGATGAGTGCCGAGTTGGCTACAGGCGCCGCATCACTGCCTTTGAGAACGCTGGCCAACTTTTCGTCGCTGAAGGGCTGGACCATCCGCTCACCCAGATAGGCTTGCGGAATGAACTTGGTCGGCTCAGGTATCGGCTTGACTTGTGGCTTGATGTTGCTGCGCTCGACCTGCATCCACTCGCGCAATTCATCCTGTCCGGACGACGTGCAACCGGTCAGGCCGACAATCAGCCCGCTCGCAGCCATCAAAACAACAATGCTTTTCAATTGGCCGCTCCTTTGGCACCTGCAGACTTTTTCTGCATGGCCACTTCATCCTGGTCCAGGTACCGGAATGTCTTGGCCGTGCAATCCATCGACAGCACGCCATCCTTCCCTGGCGCCAGGGTAAGGTTGTTGAGCGTCACGATACGGGACAGGTTGGCAATATCCGCGGCAAAGAGTCCGACGTCGTGGTATCGCCCCGTGACGCGCACCGCAATCGGCAACTCGACGTAGTACTCCTTGACCAACTCTTGCCCTGGCCTGAACAACTCGAATTGCAAGCTGCGGCCAATGCCCGCCTGATTGATATCGGACAGCAAGGCATCCATTTCCGCCTTGCTGGGCAGTTGACGCTCCAACTGCGTCACGTATTGCTGCACTTGTTCCAGCTGCTTTTTCAAAGCATCCAGATTGACCGCCTGGACAAGCTTCTTTCTGTAGTCTTCACGCAGTTGTTCCTCACGCGTCTTTTCGGCGATGAGCTCTTCATCCACCGACTTGAGCCACGCAAACCAGAGCCCGGCGATCACTGCCAGACACACCGCGACGAACAGCAGATTGCGAGGGAGAGCTGGCCACAGCGACGGGTCGTTGGGATCCAGTCCAGTGAACTGTTTTTTGAGTTGTTCCTGGATCGCCTTGGTATCCAGGTTGAGGGACATTGCAGCCATTTTTGTGCCTCAGACTTTTCCAGGTGGTGGAACCACAGTGGCCGTGCTCGTTGCATTCGCAGCCGTGGGCTCGACAGCCGGACGGGAAAGGCTTGCCCGCATCGTGAAATTCGATACGCGCTTTTGATCACGACCAGCAACACCTGCCGTGGAGGCGACGATTTCAACCAGTTGCGGCTTGCTCAGCCAGACACTCTGATTGGCCAAGTTTCGGAGCAACTCGGACACCCGCTCCTGTGATTGGGCAACACCAGTCAACAAAACGTTTTGGCCCTCCTGCTTCATGCTGGTCAGGTAGATGCCGTCCGGCAACTGGGTCACCAGTTCGTCGAGCAGGTGCACCGGCAGGTTTCGATCGCTCTGCAGGTCCTCCACCGCCGTCTGGCGCGCTCGAAGCGACGCGATCTGCGCCTGCAGGCTGGCGATATCCTTGATCTCGTTGTCCAACCGGGTGATCTCGGTTTTGAGAAAAGTATTGCGATCTTGTTGCGAGGCAATCTGCCCCTGGTACCAGACGAACACAGCACCGCAGATGACACCGCCCAGCAAAGCGGACAAACCCAACTGGGTAAAGAACTGCTCTTTCTGACGTTTGCGGGCCGCCTCACGGTGCGGCAAGAGGTTGATCAGGATCATTGGTAGAACCTCCGCAGGGCCAGGCCGGTAGAGGTCAGGTAGGACGGCGCTTCACGGGCGATCTTGCGCGCGTGCACATTGCCCGACATTTCCATGCCATCGAACGGGTTGATCACCATGCAGGCAAACGAGGTCTGGTGCGTGACCGCATCGGTCAGGCCTGGCAAGGCCGCACTACCGCCGGCCAGCAGAATATGGTCCACCCGGTTGTAGGGCGTGCTGGTGAAGAAAAACTGCAAAGCGCGCCCGACTTCCTGCGCCATGCTCTCGATGAAGGGGTCCAGCACCACCGATTTGTAGTCATCCGGCAGATCGCCAGACCGCTTTTTGGCTTCGGCTTCGTCGGCCGAGAAGCCGTACTGCCGCACGATCAGTTGCGTCAGCTGGGCACCACCAAATGCCTGGTCACGCTCGTACAACACATCGTCATTGCGGATGACCTGCATGCTGGTGGTCAATGCGCCCACCTCGAACAGCGCCACGAGAGAATCCAAGCCTTGGTTCGGCAGCGTCTCGATGACGCGACCAGCGGCCATGCGCGAGGCATAGGATTCGACATCCATCACGACGGCCTTGAGGCCCGCGGCTTCGGCCAGCCCCTGACGATCCGATACCTTTTCCTTGCGGGACGCGGCGATCAACACCTCGGCGTCGCCAACCGAGGTGGCACTGGGGCCGATCACACAGAAGTCCAGACTCACTTCGTCCAGCGAGAACGGGATGTATTGGTTGGCTTCGGATTCGACCTGCGCCTCCAGCTCTTTGTCCGACAACCCCCCCGGCAGGATGATCTTTTTCGTGATCACCGCCGACGCCGGCAAGGCCAGCGCAACGTTCTTGGTCTTGCTGCCGCTTTTGCGCACCACGCGGCGCACGGCCTCGGCGACCTCATCGAATTTTTCGATGTTGCCGTCGGTGATCCAGCCCCGCTCCAAGGGCTCGATGGCACAGCGCTCCAGCACCAGATCACCGGCACGGTTGCGTCCGAGTTCCACCAATTTCACGCTGGATGAGCTGACGTCAATGCCCAACAGCGGCGCCGGTTCCCGGCTGAATAACGACCCCAATGAGATCAAGGTGGCCCCCAAAAATGGTGACGCGGATACGCGCCAGACTTAAGAAATCACTTCAATGCTAGCAGTAAGCCCCTTGTGCGGCAAAGATTTTTTGTCTTTGCAACAAATGGGAACGTTGTCAAAAGCATACGCAAAATCGCGCTCTTTCCCTTTGCAACATCGGTCGCCGGCGCCGGCAGTGAACAAGCTCTGACAATAGGCAGTCCCATCCTGGCGCCTGCGCCGCTGGCTCGATTTTTATAATCCGCAATTTTCGCTCGCACCACGCATGTCTTCAGACGATCAAGCCGCCGCCCGTCCAGCTGAACGCACCGGCAGTCCGGGCGGGAGCGCCCTGCAGTGGTTGGCGCGGGCGGTGACCACGCTGGCGGGCCTGATGGTGGCCGCCTTCGTGGCTTTGTCCATGGGTGTCGGTATTGCCCTGGCTGTGGCCTACCCCAACCTCCCCGATGTGGCCGACCTGGCGGACTACCGGCCCAAGTTGCCGCTGCGCGTGTTCACCGCCGACGGCCAGCTGATCGGGGAATTCGGAGAGGAACGGCGCAACCTGCTGACCATCAACGAGATCCCCGACGTGATGAAGAACGCCGTGCTGGCGATCGAAGACGCGCGGTTCTTCGAACACAGCGGGGTGGACTACAAGGGCATGATGCGCGCCGCGCTGGCCAACCTGGGCCAGGCCAAGAGCCAGGGCGCCTCCACCATCACCATGCAGGTCGCGCGCAATGTGTACCTGTCGGCCGACAAGACGTACACCCGCAAGATCTACGAAGTGCTGCTGACCTTCAAGCTTGAACACCTGCTGACCAAGGAGCAGATCCTGGAGATCTATATGAATCAGATCTTCCTGGGCCAGCGGGCTTACGGCTTCTCGACCGCCGCACAGACCTACTTCGGCAAGCAGCTCAAAGACGTCACGATCGCCGAGGCGGCGATGCTCGCCGGCCTGCCCAAAGCCCCGTCGGCCTATAACCCCGTGACCAACCCCAAGCGCGCCCGGGTGCGGCAGCTGCACATCATCGACCGGATGCTTGAAAACGGCTTCATCACCGCTGCCGAGGCACAAGCCGCCAAGACCGAGGAACTGAAGCTGCGCCCCAGCGGTTCGCAACAACGGGTGCACGCGGAATACGTGGCCGAAATGGTGCGCCAGGCGATGGTGGCGCAATACGGGGACGAGGCCTACACCCGCGGGCTGAACGTGACCACCAGCCTGCGCGCCAACGAGCAGCAGGCGGCCTACCGGGCGCTGCGCAAAGGTGTGCTCGACTACGAACGCCGACAGATCTACCGCGGCCCCGAGCTGTTCATCAACCTGCCACCCGCCGGCCCTGCGCGTGACGAAGCAGTGGACGAAGCACTCAATGAGCATGCCGACAGCGACGACCTGCTCTCAGCGGTGGTGCTGGACGCCAACCCGCGCAAGGTCGTGGCGGTGCGTCAGGATGGAGAACCGTTTGAAATCACCGGTGAGGGCTTGCGGCCAGCCACCTCGGGCCTGTCGGACAAGGCGGGACCGAACATCAAGATCCGGCCAGGAGCGGTGATTCGTGTGGTCAAAACAGGCGACACAACCTGGCGCATCAGCCAGATGCCCGAGGTCGAGTCGGCCTTTGTGGCGCTGGACCCGCGCGACGGCTCCATCCGGGCGTTGGTCGGCGGGTTCGACTTCCCGACGAGCAAGTTCAACCACGTGACCCAGGCGTGGCGGCAACCGGGCTCCAGCTTCAAACCCTTCATTTATTCGGCCGCACTGGAAAAAGGCGTGACGCCGATGACCGTGGTCAACGACGCACCGCTCTTCTACAGCGCAGGCGAGACCGGCGGCAAGCCCTGGGAACCCAAGAACTACGATGGTCAGTTCGAAGGTCCCATGTCGGTGCGGCGGGCGCTGGCCAAGTCCAAGAACATGGTGTCCATCCGTGTGCTGCAGCTGGTGGGTACCCAGAGCGCGCAAGAATGGGTCACGCGTTTCGGCTTCGATGCCGACAAACACCCGCCCTACCTGACCATGGCGCTGGGGGCTGGTTCGGTCACGCCGATGCAAATGGCCACAGGCTATGCGGTGTTTGCCAACGGCGGTTACCGCGTGACGCCGCAGTTCATCACCAAAGTGGCCGAGAGCCGGGGCAAGCTGCTGTACGAAGCGCCCGTCGTCGCGTTGGACGAGTCGCGCCGCGCGATCGACGAGCGCAACGCGTTCCTGATGAGCAGCCTGCTGCAGGAGATCACGCGCAGCGGCACCGCCGCACGCGCTCAGGCAACGCTCAAGCGTCCGGACCTTTATGGCAAGACCGGCACCACCAACGATTCGATGGACGCCTGGTTTGTGGGCTTCCAGCCCACCGTGGCGGCCGCGGCCTGGGTCGGCTACGACACGCCCCGCAACCTGGGCAGCCGCGAAACCGGCGGGGGCCTGAGCCTGCCCATCTGGATCGACTTCATGGCCGAAGCACTCAAGGACGTGCCAGTGAGCGAGTACACAGCGCCGGCGGGCGTGATCAACGTCGGGGGCGAATGGTACTTTGAGGAATACGGCCCAGGTCACGGCGTACGAAGCCTGGGTTTGCGCGACCCCTGGCCTGGTGGCGCAGCGAACAACGCAGCAGCCGGTGCCGAAGCTGCGGCAGAAGGCGAGTCGGGCGCACCGGCGATGGACAACGCCGATCGCCGCGGCATCCTCGACCTTTTCAAGAACTGAAGATCAGCGGCTGCCCGGCCTGCTCGCTGGCGTAGCGGCTGAGGTTGGCGAAAAACTCGCCCTGGCCTTTGGTGTCCACCCAGGCCTGCCCGTCGTGCCGGTAATGGAAGCCGCCGGCCCGCGCGGCAAGCCAGACCTCCTGCAGCGGTTTTTGCAGGTTGATGATGATCTGGCTGCGGTTGGCAAAGGTCAGCGTGATCATGCCGCCCACGCGCTGGTTGTCGATGTCGGCATCCGACTCGTCGTTGATGCGATCGCAGGCCAGTTCCACCGCGCGCAGCAGTGCCTCGGCGCGGTCCAGGTAATCGGTGTCGGTCATTAGAATCGTGCGGATGATGGAAACCCGATCAATTCTAGGCGGCGACTGCGCTAGCGCTTGGGTCACTGCTGGCCGCAGGGGAATTGCGGCGCTGTGTGTGGGCTGCTCGCTGCTTGCGGGATGTGGTCAGAAGGGACCACTGTTTCTGCGCCCGGCCTCCACCGCACCGGCGACAGCGGCCACGCCGGCAGCATCGGCACCCGAACCGACCAGCCCGGCGCGCTGAACCGCCCTGTCAGACCAGCGCGGCCGCCCGGTGGCGCATCCAGCGTCGCCTGGCCCGCCAGCCCAGCAGGCTGCCCAGCAGCACGGCGTACACCGCCACATCGACAAAGTCCTGCTTGCCGGAGCGCATCCAGAAAAAGTGCAACACCGCCAGCACAGCCACCGCGTACACGGCGCGGTGCAGCGCCTGCCAGCGCGCAGCCCCCAGGGTTCGGATGGCGCGGTTGAACGACGTGAGCGCCAGGGCCAGCAACAGCAACCAGGCCAGCGTGCCGACGAGGATGAAAGGACGCTTGGGCACGTCGGCCACAATGTCGGCCCAGACGAATCCCATGTCGAACCAGGCGTACGACAGCCAATGCAGGCTGGCGTAGAAAAACACGAACAGCCCCGCCATGCGGCGAAAACGCGCCAGTTGCGGCCACCCCGCCGTCACACGAAGGGGCGTGATGAGCAGCACCAGCACGAGCGCGCGCAGCGACCAGTCACCCAGGGAACGGATCAAGGCCTCCGCCGGGTTCGCGCCCAACTGGTCGGTCGCCGCGGCCCAGAACAGCCAGGCCGCCGGCAACAGGCACAGGCCGAAAGCCAGGGGCTTGGCGGCCGGGTGGCTCAACGCCCGCATCAGTAGAACTTCTTGAGGTCCATGCCCGCGTACAGCTGCCCGACCTGCGCTTCGTAGCCGTTGAACCGCTCGGTCTTGCGCCGCTTGGCAAACAAGCCCCCCTCGTCGCCCAGCCGACGTTCGGTGGCCTGGCTCCAGCGCGGGTGCGGCACGTCCGGGTTGACGTTGGAATAAAAGCCATACTCCTGCGGTGCGGCGATGTTCCAGGCGGTCTTGGGTTCTTTCTCGACGAAGCGGATCTTGACCAGCGACTTGCCGCTCTTGAAACCGTACTTCCAGGGCACAACCAGCCGCACGGGTGCGCCGTTCTGGTTGGGCAGCACCTCACCATACATGCCGAAGGCCAGCAGCGTCAGCGGGTGGCGGGCCTCGTCCATGCGCAGTCCTTCCACATAGGGCCAGAGCAGCACGCTGGAGCGCACCCCGGGCATGGTTTCGCGGTCGGCCTGGGTCACGAACTCCACGTACTTCGCGCTGCCCTGCGGCTCCACCTGGCGGATCAGTTCGGCCAGCGAGAAGCCGACCCAGGGGATCACCATGGACCAGCCTTCCACGCACCGCAGGCGGTAGATGCGTTCTTCCATCGGCGCGAGTTTCAGCAGGTCGTCGATGCCGTAGGTGCGCGGCTTGTTCACCAGGCCCTCGACCGACACGGTCCAGGGCCGTGTCTTGAGCGTGTGGGCGTAGGCCGCCGGGTCCGACTTGTCGGTGCCGAACTCGTAGAAGTTGTTGTAGGTGCTGGCGTCCGCATAGCTGGTGAGCTTCTCCATCGTCTGGGCGCCCGGCACCCCAGAGCGCACCGCGGGCAGAGCAGCCAGCCGGTTCGGACGCGCAGTGCCGGCGGCCTGCGCCAACGCGTCACGCGAGGCCCAGCCGGCCAGTGCGGCCCCGCCTGCCCCGAGCGCGAGACGCTGCATCCACGCCCGCCGGCCCAGGTAGGCGCTCTGCGGCGTGATCTCGCTGGCGAAGGGGTGCGGGTAGCCGTGGTCGGTGGACCGGATGATCATGGTGCGCTCCTGTTGTTGACTGTCGGTCGTACGACGCCGCAGTGTCTTACAAAGTTTCCACACACCAGGGACACCCCAAAACAAAACACCCCGCCGAGGCGGGGTGTCGTGAATGGGTGAAGACAGCGATCAGAGTTCGCCGTAGCTGTGCAGGCCCGACAGGAACATGTTCACACCCAGGAAAGCGAAGGTGGTCACCGCCAGGCCCACCAGGGCCCACCAGGCGGCCACGGTGCCGCGCAGGCCCTTCATCAGGCGCATGTGCAGCCAGGCTGCGTAGTTCAGCCAGACGATCAGGGCCCAGGTTTCCTTGGGGTCCCAGCTCCAGTAGCCGCCCCAGGCCTCGGCCGCCCAGAAGGCCCCCAGCACGGTGGCGATGGTGAAGAAGGCGAAACCGACCGCGATCGCCTTGTACATGACGTCGTCCAGCAACTCGAGCGCCGGCAGGCGGGCAGCGATGCGGCGACGGCCGAACATGATGGTGGCCACGATCAACGCCGAGATGCCGAAGTAGATGAACCAGTAGCTGCCGCCCTTTTCGGCGGCCGAGCTGCGGAACACGATAGGCTCGAAACACAGCACGATACCCAGCAGCCACAGCGGGGCCAGCTTGTACCAGCGGGTTTCGGCCGCGCTCTGCTTGATCAGGTAGGCAAAGGCGAGCATGGCCGCGATGGCGAAGGTGCCGTAGCCGATGAAGTTGGCCGGCACGTGCAGCTTCATCCACCAGCTTTGCAGGGCAGGCACCAAGGGCTGGATTTCACCTGCTTCGCGCACCACCGCATACCAGAGCAAGAAGCCCACGGCCGCGCTGACCACCAGCATCACGAACGCGCCCATGGAACGGGTCTTGTACTGGTCTTCGTAGTACAGGTAAAAAGCCGCGGTCATCCAGCAGAACAGCACGAAGACCTCGTAAAGGTTGCTGACCGGGATGTGGCCGATGCCAGCACCGATCTGGTGACTTTCGTACCAGCGCACCATGGTGCCGACCAGCGCCAGCGTGACGGCTATCCAGGCCAGGCGCGAACCCAGGCTTTCGAAGGTGTTGCCGTCCCGGCTGAACATGCCGACCCAGTAAAACAGGGTGCTCATGAAAAACAGCATGCTCATCCACAAGATGGCCGACTGGCTGGACAAGAAGTACTTGAGCAGGAAAACCTGGTCGGCGCGCGCCAGATCGGCAGCACCCGCAGGCGTCTGATAAAGCGAAATGGCCACCAGCGACAAGCCCGCCACCACCGCCATCAGCGCACGCAAGGGACGCCAGAACCAGCCCAGCCAGATCAGCGCGGGCGCTGCGCCCGCGAGGATCGACTGCTCGTAGACGTCCATGGACGCGTCGTAACGCATGAAAGCCCAGGCGGTGCCGGCCAGCAACAGGACAGCAAACAGCCAGTCCCACACGTCGCGTCGGGCGAAATAACCCGGTTGCAGGGCGTTGGCGCTGGCCTGGGGGCCGCGCTTGAGTTCGATGGTCTGGGTGGCGGTGTTCATGGGGTCACCTTCAGCAACTGGATTTTCAGGGTTTCAAACTCTTGATCGGCTTCCATCGTCTTGCGGTTGGACGACAGGGCCATGGACGCCTGGGCGCGGCCATCGCCACTCGGTGCCAGCCACACCCATACGCGGCGCTCGCGCACGTAGAGCATGGCAAAAACGCCCACGATCAGCAAGACACAGCCCAGGTAGACGATGGTCTGGCCAGGCGCTCGCGCCACCTGGAACACGCTGGCCTGCACGTGCTGGAAGTCCTTGAGCTGGAAGGTCATGGGCGCGGGGTAGTAGAAGGAGTCGCTCAGGCCCATGACCGCGCCGCGCATGAAGGCCACCGCCTTGTCGTCGTTGGGCAGCGGCGGCAGCCCGGCGCGTTCACGGCCGACTTGCAGCAACTCGAACAACGTGCCGTTGAGGATGCGCACCAGCACGTCGCTGGCCCGCTCGCGCTCGGCTTCGGGCACGTTGTTTTCAAGGAAGGCCGCCACCGCCGGCAGCCCGCCTTTGATGGGCGGATCACCCGGCTTGGCCTCGATGGTCTCGGCGCCGGCAAACAGGCCCAGCGCGCGGTTGGCCGACTGCTGCAGCGCCTCGGCCAGACCGGGTTTGCCGCCTTCCACCGCGTTGACCGCGTATCGGCGGATGGCTTGCTCGCGCGCCAGCGGATCGGCGAGCGCCGCGCGCAGGCGCACGAATTCGTCCAGGCTGTCCTGATCGTCGGCCGGCACCCGCAGGTAACGGAAGGGCTCGGACGGGGTCTCGCGCATGCCGAAGAGGTACGAGCGTGCCCCGTCGATGTCCATCGGCAGCATGTAGTTGTTGTATTCCACGGCCTGGCCGGCCGAGTCGCGCAGCTTGTAGCTGAAGCTCGGGCCCACGTTGTGCAGCTTTTTGACGCCGTTGGTCTTGTGGCCGGCGCCGAGCTGGCTTTCGATGGAGGAGCG
>NZ_JBPCSJ010000195.1:0-15489 GCF_051007235.1 Hydrogenophaga sp.
ATGGTCACCAAAAAACCCAAGGGCCTCGGCCGCGGACTCGAAGCCCTGCTGGGCCCCAAGGTCGCCGAGGCCGCGTCACCCGACGCGCAGGAAACCACCCGCGCCGCCGGTGCGCCCAACACGCTGCCGCTGGACCAGATGGTCGCCGGCGTCTACCAGCCGCGCACGCGGATGGACGAGGGCGCGCTCTACGAGCTGGCCGAGTCGATCAAGGCGCAGGGCATCATGCAGCCGATCTTGGTGCGTGCGCTGGCCGACGGCCCCAACGCCGGCAAGTACGAAATCATCGCGGGCGAGCGGCGATTTCGCGCTTCCAGGCTGGCCGGCCTGACTGAGGTGCCCGTGCTGGTGCGCGACGTGCCCAACGAGGCCGCCGCGGCGATGGCGCTGATCGAGAACATCCAGCGCGAAGACCTCAACCCGCTGGAAGAGGCGCAAGGCCTGCAGCGACTGGTCAAGGAGTTCGGCCTGACGCACGAGCAGGCCGCGCAGGCCGTGGGCCGCTCGCGCTCGGCGGCGTCCAACCTGCTGCGCCTCTTGCAGCTGGCCGACCCGGTGCAGACCATGCTGATGGCCGGCGACATCGACATGGGCCACGCGCGCGCACTGCTGTCGCTGGAGAAGGTGGCCCAGATCACGGCGGCCAACCAGATCGCGGCCAAAAAGATGTCGGTGCGCGAGGCCGAGAGCCTGGTCAAGAAGCTGGGCGCCGAATTCAACCTGGTGCAGCAAAAGCCCAAGAAGGAAAAGTCGCGCGACATCAAGCGCGTGGAAGAAGAGCTGGCCGACCTGCTGACCGCCGAGGTGGAGGTGCGCATCAAGAAGCGCGTCAAGCGCCACGGCCGTGTCGAAGAGATGGGCGAACTCGCGATCCAGTTCGGCTCGCTGGACGAGCTCAACGGCCTCATTGATCGCCTGCGCGGGGTCTGAGGGTCATCCCCCTGCGCCGCTGACGCGGCTTCCCCCCGCTCTGGCGCTCCGGTGGCGCTGGGCAGGGGGACAACGCCTGTGGCCTGGCGAAGCCGGTTACACGGCGTTCGCTGGACGCTGGCGCCACGCCGGCCGCGCTGAAAACACAAAAGGTCTCCATCGGAGACCTTTTTTTTGCTGACGGGATACTGCCGAAAGCGACGTGCATTTTCCAGACGCACCGCGGAACGGGCTTTGCCCGGCCGCTGGTGCGGTCCCCCTGCCCAGCGCCGCAGGCGCGCCAGAGCGGGGGGAAGCCGCGTCAGCGGCGCAGGGGGGTGACCCTCACTGCCCGACCTTCAGCACGCCACCCTTGCCCAGACCGCCCTTGACCTCTTGCGCCTTGTAGTTCTTGAGCGAGATCACCATGCTGTTGTAAGCGTCCATGAAGGCGGCCACGGTGGCCTTGCCTTCGGGCGTGCGCGAGAAGCCGCTCAGGCCCGCCGCGGCGCCGCCGCCGAAGGCGCCCAGCGCAGCCCCGTAGTTGGTCGCGGTGGCGTTGCCTTCGGAAATGGCGATTTGCACGCCCGAGCGGATGTCGAACATGGTCAGCGTCACCACCGACGCCTTGGACTCCATCGACCCGGCGATGGCGCCGAAACCGCCACCGATCAGGCCGCCGAGCGCGGCACCGATCTTCCCGGTGGAGTCGTTGTCGATGATGATGGCCGGCTCCAGGTAGTAGTCGGCCGCGACGCGCTGGCCCTTCTGCTGTTGCGAGCCGGCGCGGAACTCACCCGAATTGCGCTGCTTGTCGGTGATCGCCGAGAGCTTGCTCTCGGTGCGGTTGTTGCCCACCGAGGTGATCACGAAGCAGTTGGACTGCTGCACCGCCAGCCGCAGCAGCGGTTCGATGGTGGTGATCTTGGTGGCGGCGCCAAAGCTGGCGTACCACTCCTTGCCGCGGCCGTCGTCCACGGCCAGCGTGCCCAGCGGGGCACTGCAGCGCTGCAGGTCGGCGTCGGCGCCCACGCTGGTGCCGCCGGCCGCGCCGCCCTTGGCCGCGGTGGCGCTGGTGCCGGTGGACACGGTGCCGCCGGGCGTGACACAGCCGGCCAGGGCGACGGTGGCGGCCAGGGCGGCCCAGCGCAGGGAGGTGGAGGAGACGTTCATGGGTTCGGGCTTTCTCTGAAAAGTGCAGGGAATCGGATAAGGGTTAGGGGGCTGGCGGTGGTCAGGGCTCAGCGGTAGTACCAGCCGGCGTTGCTCCAGTACCAGTGGTAGGGGTAGCCGCTGGCCCACCAGCCGAGCCAGTGCTGGCGGTGGAACTGGCGCCACTGGTAGAGCTCCTGCTCGGTCTTCTTGGCGCTGCGGGCCTCGACCAGCAGCTTCTCGGCGTCCTTGTCGCCGCGGGCGGCGGCCAGCGAAAGCCATTTTTCGGCCTCGGCCGGGTCGGCGCCCATTTCCTCCACGCCGCTCAAGTAGAAGCGGCCCAGGGCCAGATGCGCTTCGGGCACGCCGCGGTCACCGGCCTCGCGCATCCACCGGATGGCCTGGTAGCTGTCGCGCTTGACGCCGTCGCCGCGGTAGTGGCGCAGCGCCAGGTCGTAGGCGGCGCGGGGGTCCTGTCGGGCGATGTCGGCCAGTGCGGCCAGGCGCCGGGTTTCTTCGGGGTGTTCGTCGTGGGTGGGGTCGAAGCTCGCGCTGTTGCGCGGCCGTTCGGAGCATCCGCTGGCGTCGCAGATGCGGATGGTGTCGCTGGTCTGGGCGCAGGCAGCGCCTGCGAGCAGCAGCGAGGTCAGCAGCAGTCGTTTTTTCATGTGGTGGGTCCCTGGGTTCGGCTTTTTCGCAAACAAAAGCACTCGTCACCGATTGTGCCTTGCCGCGGGGGGGTGAGCCGCTCGCTGGTCGGACCGCACCGGCCCGACCACCCCCAGCGGGTGGAGGCTCGTGCCCCCCGGTTGTGGGGGGAGACAGCGCGTGCGGCCAGCGGTATGGTCGGAGCCTTGTCCCCCTGGCTGGAGGCCTTTGCCGCATGTCGCCCTTGTCGCCCGCACTGCTCGAACGCGCCCTGATCGTCGAAGACCTGGACGAGCCGCGCGAATGGTTGGCCGAGCTGCTGCCGCGGGCCTTGCCCCAGGTGCAGCGGGTGGACACCGCGGCCACGCTGGCGCAGGCGCGAGAACGCCTGCGCGAACACGCCTACGGCCTGGCGCTGGTGGACTGGGGCCTGCCCGACGGCACCAGCGAATCCTTGATCAGCGAGCTGGTGGCCGCGCGGCCGGGGGCGGTGGTCATCGTGGCCACCATCCACGACGACGACGCCCATGTCTTCCCCGCGCTGCGCGCGGGGGCGCAGGGTTACATCCTCAAGTCGCAGCCGGCGGCGGTGGTGGTGGCGCAGTTGCAGCGCATCGAGCAGGGTGAGCCCGCGCTCTCGCCGTCCATCGCGGCGCGGGTGTTGCGGCATTTTCACGACGCGCCGGCCGCGCCCAGCGCCGCGGCCGCGCCGCCAGCGGCGCAGCTGACCGACCGCGAGGTCGACGTGCTGCGCCTGATCGCCAAGGGCTACAAAGCGGCCGAGGTGGCCCAGTTGCTGGGCCTGAGCAGCCACACCGTCACCGGCTATGTGCGCGACATTTACCGCAAGCTCGGCATTTCCAGCCGGGCCGAGGCCACGATCGAGGCGGCACGCCGCGGCCTGGTGGCCTGATCCGCGCACGAGGCCGGCTCAGCCGCTCAGCGGCACCGGGTCCGACCGTGCAAAGTCGCCCCCGCGCAATGGCAGCTGCAGCCGCACCCGCAGGCCGGTGCCCGGTGCGGGGCCCAGGGTCAGCTGCGCGCCCAGCTTCTCGGCGCGCTGGGCCATGTGGCGCAGGCCGCGACCACTGCCCGGGCTGGGCTCGGGGGCCAGCCCGCAACCATCGTCCAGGATCTCCAGCACCAGCGCGTCGGGGGCTGGCGGTTCGGTGCCGGCTTCGCGCCAGGCCATCACCGTCACGTGCTGTGCGCCCGAATGCTTGACCGCGTTGGCCACCGCCTCCTGCAGCACGCGCATCACCTGCAGCGTCGCGTCGCTGCCCAGCTCCAGGCTGTCCAGTTCGTCGTCCACCGACCAGCGCAGCTGCATGCCCAGCGCCTGCAGGCGCGCGTCCCAGCGGTTGCGCCAGGCGGCCAGCGCGCCGTGCAGGCTGCGCCCCAGGTCCGACGCGTCCATCAGCAGGCGCAGTTCGTCCAGCCCCTCCTGCAGCGTCTGCGCCACCTGTTCCTTGTTCAGCGCACCGCGTTCCACGCCGCGCAGCGCGGTGATCAGCTGCGCACCCAGGCCATCGTGGATCTCGCGGTTCAAGCGCGCGCGTTCCTGCGCGCGGGCACTGGCGCGTTCGCTCTCGCGCAGCCGCGCGTAGCTGCGTTCGAGTTCGCTGGACTTCTCGCGCACGCGTGCCTCCAGCACCTCGTTGCTGGTCTCGGCCTGGTTGAGGGCGCGCATCACGTACTCGGCACACACCAGGGCGTAGGCCAGCAGCACGGTGGTGAACCCCAGCAGGATGAAAGACGCCCGGTCCGGTGGCAGCGTGCCCACCACGATCAGCACATCGTTGAAGCTGGCGCCGAACAGCGCGGCAAAGCCCAGTGCCATCAGCCCGGCGCGCCAGCGGCCCAGCACCTGGCGCCCCGACCACAGCAAGAACGGCATGGTGGCCAGCATGGTCAGGCCAAACAGGTACGACAGCCCGCGGACCAGCAGCGCGCCCTGACCGACCGTCAGCGTGATCGCGAACGTCGCGGTGAAGCCGATGCCCGCGCCCATCAGGGCCCGGTGGCGCGCCGGCGTCTGCTTGCCGAGCAACAGCAAGGTGGTCTGGATGCACGACACCGCGAACAGCGACACCGTGAACGGGTTGATCTGCTCGAACAGCAGCGGTGGCAGGTGCACCGCATCGCCCGCGTACATGACGCCGCGCGCACCCCAGGTCAGGCACATCATGCTGAACCAGAAAATCACGTTGTCCTGGCGGCGGGTGCGCCACAGCAGGACCGAACCCAGCCCCACCAGCAGGGTCACGAGCGAGACGATGTACATGCCACCCGAATGCTGGTTGTAGGCGGGCAGGTGCTCGGGCAGCAGCGACGTCATGGGCCCGATGCGCGCCATCGGCAGGCCGGACGGAATGTAGGGCAGGGTGACCAGGTCGATGCGCACGGTGCGCGCACCTTGCGGCAGCGCGAACAGCATGGGCGTGCGCCCGTTGAAGGCCTTGACCGTGACGCTGCCCGTGCGCGGCAGCTCAGGGGCCGCGGCCACGCCGTCGATCGACAGCCGGTAGGGCGCGCCGATCCGGAACAGCCACAGTCCGTGGCCCGCCTGGGTCGCGCAGGCGGACACGTCCAGCGTGTAGCTGGCCCGGAAGCCCTCACGTCGCCAGCCGCCGTCCAGCCGGTCGGGCAGGGTGACGCTGCCCTGGCTCACCGAGCGGTCGCCCAGCCAGACCTGGCGCTGGGCCTGGGTGAGTGTTGTCTGCGTGGCGCAGCCGTCGGCCCAGGCCGGGTGCACGGCCAGCACCAGCAGCCAGACGCCCAGACGCACCAGCCAGCGGACCATGCAGAGCGGCTCCTCAGAGCGCGAAGATCTTGCCCGGGTTGAGGATGTTGTCCGGGTCCAGCGCCTGCTTGATGCTGCGCATCATGGCGACCGCACCGTCGCCGGCCTCGGTGCGCAGGAAGTCCATCTTGTGCAGCCCCACGCCGTGTTCGCCGGTGCAGGTGCCGCCCAGTTGCAGCGCCCGCGCCACCAGGGTCTGGTTCAGCGCCTCGGAGATGCGGTGTTCTTCCGGTTGGGCCGGGTCGATCAGGTAGCCGAAGTGGAAGTTGCCGTCGCCCACGTGGCCGACCAGGAAGTAAGGGATACCGGAGGCGTCGGCCTCGGCCACCGAGTCGAGCAGGCAGTCGGCCAGTTTGCTGATGGGCACGCAGGTGTCGGTGCTGATGGCGCGGCAGCCGGGCTTGCTCTGGATGGCGGCGAAGTAGGCGTTGTGCCGCGCGGTCCACAGGCGCGTGCGCTCTTCGGGCGTGGTCGCCCATTCAAAGGCGTTGCCGCCGAATTCGCCGGCGATCTCCTGCACCGTCTCGGCCTGTTCCTTCACGCTCGCGGGCGAACCGTGGAACTCCATCAGAAGAAAATGTTCCTCGCGCAGGCCCAGCTTGCTGTGCGCGTTCACCATGCGCACGGTGTTGGCGTCGATCAGCTCGCAGCGCGCGATCGGCACGCCCAGCTGGATCACCTGGATCACGGTGCGCACCGCGGCCTCGATGGTGGGGAAGGAGCAGGTCGCGGCCGAGATCGCCTCGGGCAGCGGGTAGAGCTTGAGCGTGACCTCGGTGATCACGCCCAGCGTGCCTTCGCTGCCCACCATCAGGCGCGTGAGGTCGTAGCCGGCCGACGATTTTTTGGCGCGCGTGCCGGTGCGGATCACTTCGCCCTTGGCCGTGACCACTTCCAGCGCCAGCACGTTCTCGCGCATGGTGCCGTAGCGCACGGCGTTGGTGCCGCTGGCGCGGGTCGCCGTCATGCCGCCGATGGACGCGTCCGCGCCTGGATCGATGGGGAAGAACAGGCCCTCGCTTTTCACGGCGTTGTTCACGCCCATGCGCGTCACGCCGGGCTGCACCGTCACCGTCAGGTCCTCGGCGTTGATCGACAGCACCTGGTCCATGCGGCTGACGTCGATGCTGATGCCGCCCTGCACGGCCAGCAGGTGGCCTTCGAGCGAGGAACCGACGCCGAACGGAATGACCGGCACCTTGTATTGCGCGGCCAGCTGGACGGCATCGGCCACGTCCTGCGTGCTCTGCGCAAACACCACCGCCGACGGGGGCGGCACGCTGAAGATGGACTCGTCGCGCCCGTGCTGTTCCCGCACCACCAGCGCGGTGGAGCACTGCGCGCCAAAGCGCGCTTGCAGCGCCTCGATCAGCGCGGCGGGCACTTCGCGCAGTTGCAGTTGCGGGGCCAGGTGGGCGTGGTCGGTGGGGGCGTTCATGCGGGTCTCCTGCGCAGGTCGTGTGCCACCGCGGGCTGGTGGCGATGTGGCAGTTTAGAGCCTGAGCAGGCGTTTGGGGGAGCCCCTCAGAACACCCTGGCCGGCGCCGCTCAGCCTGGCGTCCCCCGGTCAAACTCGTCGGGACTGAGGCTGCCGTTGCGGTCGCTATCGAGCCGGTCGAAGGCCGCTTCCAGCCTCGGCACGCTGGCGGCTTTGCTGCGGCTGATCAGGCCGTCGCCGTTCTGATCGGCTTGCTGGAACAGCGCACTCACTGCCTTGCCGTCGCGGCTGGCCGGCGGCGGTGGTGCGCTCTGCGCCAGGGCGGCGCCGGCCAGCGTCCAGCTGGCCACCAGGGCCACGCTGCGCGCTTCGAAATTGGCCACGATGTTCGTGCGTTTCACGGTCATGGGTACTCTCCCGAGCAGTTGAAAGGACCGTCATTGCACCGGCTGCGCCGCCCCAAGGCCAGCGCTTTTGCCCGCCGTTGCCCCGTTCACCAAAGCTTTGCGCAGGGACACATTTCCTCGTCCCTTGTTACCTGATCGGGCCCCCACGCTCCGCCGCTGCGCGGGTCGCTGCCCCAGCACCGGGAAGGGACCCGGTGCCTCCCGGGCTCCGGGGGGCTGACCTTGCTCGGGAGCGGCCCTTCGCTGCGGTCGTTGGTCAAGGTTGCGCCGAATCCCGCACAATCCCGGCTCTGCCACGCAACAGGAGACAGCACCCCATGGGCAACCGACTCACACAGATCGCCACCCGCACCGGCGACGCCGGCACCACCGGCCTGGGCGACAACGCCCGCGTGTCCAAGAACAGCCTGCGCGTGCACGCCATGGGCGACGTGGACGAACTCAACTCCCACATTGGCCTGCTGCTGTGCGAAGACATGCCCGCCGATGTGCGCACCCTGCTGGTCGAGATCCAGCACCAGCTGTTCAACCTCGGCGGTGAACTCTCCATCCCCGGCTACGAACTGCTCAAACCCGAAGCCGTACTGGCGCTGGACGAAGCCCTGGCCACCTACAACGAACAGCTGCCGCGCCTGCAGGAATTCATCCTGCCCGCGGGCAACCGCGCCGCTGCGCAGGCCCACGTGTGCCGCACCGTGGCGCGCCGCGCCGAGCGCCAGCTGGTTGCACTGGGCAACGAAGAGGCCATCAAGGAAGGGCCGCGCCAGTACCTCAACCGCCTCTCTGACCTGATGTTCGTCCTCGCGCGCGTGCTCAACCGCATGAACGGCGGAGACGATGTGTACTGGAAGAGCGAGCGCCTGGCCACGCAAGGCGAAGGCTGATATGGGGCTGCGCGGCCTGCTGCTGGCTGCGTTGGGGCTGAGCCTGTGCAGCGTGGCGGCGGCTGCACCACCCAAGCCCTCACATGTCGATCTGCTGTGCGACGCCGTCTACCTGCCGGCGCGCAGCGGCTGGGCGCGCACCGTGCGCATCACCTTCGACGACCGTCGCGTGCAGGCTGTGGCCATCGACGGCCTGCTGGTCTACAGCTTCAACGTGCAGGGCACCACGGTCCTCACCGCGCTCGACAACGAGCGCATCCAGATCGACACTGCCGAGTTGACCTGGCGCAGCGATTTCCGGGGGCAGGCCACATCGCAAGGGCGGTGCGAGCGCCAACTACCATGAAAAAACCCGCTCTGTAGCGGGTTTTTTCATGGGTCTGCAGGGAACGTCAGACCAGTATCAGGTCGGTGGCGACCAGGCTGGTCACACCCGTGAGCGCGATCGAGAACTCTGCAGTGGCGTCCGCGTCGTTGCTGCCGTAGAGCACACCCCCGGCAAACCGCAGTTGACCGGCGGCGGTGAAGGCGGCGCTTCCGATGAACGTGAAGTTCTGAACGCCCGCCAGGCTGGCGTTGGCGTCGATCGCGCTGAGATCGATCTTGTCCCCATCGGCGGACACGAAGTCGGTGATGGTGTCGCGCTGCGTCGCTCCGCCGCCGCTGTGGGTGATCAATGTGTAGGCAAAAATGTCGGCCCCCTGGCCGCCAGTGAGGATGTCGACACCGGCACCGCCGTTGAGCACATCGTTTTCAGAGCCACCGTCCAAGCTGTCGTTACCGGCGTTGCCGTTGAGTGTGTCAATGCCGGCCAGGCCCGACAGGGCATTGTTGCCGGTGTTGCCATTGATCAGGTTGTCCATCGCGTTGCCTGTGCCGTTGATGGCCAGTGTTCCGGTGAGGGTCAGGCGTTCGATGTTGTCGCTCAGCGAATAGGTCTTGTTGCTCTGCACCGTGTCGATGCCTTGCGCGGCCAACTCCACCACCGTGTCCAAGCTGTTGTCCACGATGTAGGTGTCGTTGCCGCCACCACCCAGCATGGAGTCGGCACCACCGCCGCCGTTGAGTGTGTCGGCCCCGTTGCCCCCTTCCAGTGTGTCGACTCCAAAATCGCCAAACATCAGGTTGGCTGCTCCGTTGCCAATGAGGTAGTTGTTCAATGCGTTGCCATAGCCGTCGATGACACCCGTCCCCGTGAGGGTGAGCCGCTCGACGTTGTCGCTCAGCGTGTAGGTCACGCTGGAGCTGACCTGGTCACTTCCCTCTCCGGTCAACTCGATGATCAAATCATCGATGTCGTCCACCACGTAGATGTCGTTGCCAGCGCCGCCCTTCATCACGTCCACACCGGTGCCGCCGTTCAGCGAATCAAGACCGAGTCCGCCGATCAAGGTGTCATCGCCTCCGGCACCGAGCAGTGTGTCGTTGCCGGCGCCACCATCCACGTAGTCATTGCCGGCAAGTGCAGAAATCGAGTCGTTGCCTGCCAAACCAAATACGTGGTTGTCGCCCGTGGTGCCCGTGATCGATTCAGACGCCGCTGTGCCATAGATGTCCGGCACCAGCAAACTGGCCATCGAGTAGCCGATCTGATCGGTGGTCGTGTTGCGGAACTGCCCGTCAGCATCGAACACCACCTGTTCGATGCTGGTGGCGGTCACCACCGCGCCGTCGAGCAGGTGTGTGAACGTGTACTGCACCGCCCCTGTTTTCACCACGTTGTAGTCGGCCCGAACCCCCATCAGGCCCAGCACGTCGGTGCCATCGCCGCCGTCCACGGTGTCGCTCCCCTGCGAGCCATAGTCGGACGGGCGCGTGGCGGCGGTGCGTGCCAGGATCACGTCGTCGCCCAGACCGCCCAGCATGAGGTCGGCGCCAGCCCCGCCGACAAGCGTGTCATGGCCTTCGCCGCCATCCAGGGTGTCGTCGCCGGCATCACCGCTGAGTTCGTTGGCTTCCAGACTGCCGGTGATCGTGTCGTTGTAAGCCGTGCCGCGGACCGCCTCGATGTTCTGCAGCATATCGGTGCCGCCCATGCCGTCGGAGGCCGTGCCCGTGGCCAGGTTCACCGTCGCACCGCTGGTGCTGGTGGTGTAGTCGATCCGGTCAAAGCCGCTACCGCCTTCGATGAAATCGCTGCCCGCGTTGCCCATGAACACCTCGAGCGCATCGTTGGTGGCCAGTCCGCCGATCAGCGTGTCGTCAAAAGCAGAACCACGAATGCCCTCGATGTTCAGCAGGGTGTCGATGCCCCCTTGCCCGTCTGCAGCGGTGCCGCCGACCAGATCGACCAACACCCCGGCCGCAGCGCTGTCGTACCGCGCCATGTCGAACCCGCCCAGGCCATCGATGGTGTCGTTGCCGGCACGTCCTTCAAATTGCTCGGTCAGCGTGGCGTCGGAGCCATAGAGGGTGTCGTCAAAAGAACTGCCGCGCACATGGTTGATGTTGACCAGGGTGTCGCTGCCCTGCCCGGTGGCCGTGCCGTTGGCCAGGTTCACGACCACGGCGCCGCTGGCGTTCTGGTACGTCACCCGGTTGCTGTTGGTCTGGGACGTCGCATCGATGGTGCCGCCATCGATGGTGTCGTTACCGTTGCCGCCTTCGAACTGTTCGAAGATCAGGTCGGCGCTGCCGGTGATCGAATCGTGACCGCTGCCGCCCACCACAAAGTTGATGTTGAGCAAGCTGTCGGTGCCACCCAGGCCGTCGGTGGCCACGCCGGTGGCGAGGTTGATGTTCACCGCCGCCGTCGAACTGGCGTACGACACCAGGTTCAGGTCGAAGTAGTTCACCAGGTCGGTGATGGCACCACCGTCCATCGTGTCGTTGCCGCTGCCGCCGATCAGCGTGTCAGCGCCTGCGCCGCCCAGCAGCAAGTCGTTGCCATTGCCACCCAACAGGGTGTCGTTGCCGTTGCCTCCGTCGAGCGTGTCGTTGCCGTCACCACCGTTGATGGTGTCGTTGCCGTCCCGGCCTTCAAACTTCTCGGCGCCGCCCGCGCCCGTCAGCGTGTCGTTGAAATTGCTGCCCCGTGCCCGGCTCACGCCAGTGAAGCTGTCCACGCCACCGAACCCGTCGCTGGCGGTGCCCGTGCCCAGGTTCACATTCACGCCAGTCGAAGAGCGCGAGTAGCTGATGCGGGTGTCACCATTGCCGATGATGGTGTCGTTGCCACCCATGCCCTCGAATTCGTTGAAGGTGCCGCTCGAGCCCGCGTTGGCACTCGCACCCGAGAAACCTGTCGCGTTGAAGGTGTCTGCCAGCCCGGTTCCCCGGACCATCTCGACGCTCGACAGCGTGTCGGTACCGATGTAAGTGGCGTCACCCACGACCACGCCCGCCGCCAGGTTCACGTTGATGCCCACCGTCATGACATCGCTGACCGTGTCGTAGCGCGCCCGGTCAATTTCGCTGCCGCCCACGATCAGATCGTTGCCACCGCGCCCATCGAATTCTTCGTAGTCGTCCACCGTGTCCCGGCCACCGACGAGCGTGTCGTCGAAGTTGCTGCCACGCAGTGCATTGACGCCAGAGAACACATCGGTCCCCACCGATGCGTCGCCGGACATCGCCCCGGTGGCCATGTTCACCGACACACCGGCGGTCGCCTGCAGGAAACTCAGGCGGGTGTTGCCATTGCCGACGATGGTGTCGTTCCCACCCTGGCCCTCGAACTCGTTGAACGCCGTAGGGTTCAGCCCGGAGGCATCGTAAGTGTCGGCAGAACTGCCGCCCCGCACGTAGGCCACACCGGAGAACACGTCGGTGCCCACGGAGCCATTGCCGATCGCTGTGCCGGCGGCCATGTTGATGTTCACCGATCCGGTGGACAGCGAGTACAGCAGGCGCGTGTCACCGTTACCGATGATGGTGTCGTTGCCACCCATGCCCTGGAACTCGTTGAAGGTGCCCAGAAAGCCTGGGTTGGGACTGAAGCTGCCGAAACCCTGAGCGTTGAAGGTGTCAGCTCCTGAGCCTCCGCGCACGCCCTCGACCTGAAACAGCTGATCGGTCCCCACCTGAACCGCATCGCCGGTGACCGTGCCGCTGGCCAGGTTCACCGTGATCGCGGCGGTGGTCGCCTGGTAGATGGCGGTGTCGACGCCCTGATCGCCGATCAGCGTGTCGTTCCCTGCGCCGCCGATCAGCACGTCATTGCCTGCGCCGCCGCTCAGCGTGTCGTTGCCACCTGCGCCATTGAGGGTGTCGCTACCGCCCCCGCCGAACATCTGGTCATTGAAGGCTGTGCCGGTGGCGTTGTTGGCAATGTTGCCGCCTTCATATTGGATGTGTCCGTCGTCAAAGGTCAACGTCCACTCAATGTCGTTGAGGTACTCGTCCAGATAGCTGTCCGAGAACGACCACAGCTGGTTGTTGTCCACGTCGTCGCTGTGGCCATGGAACGTGATCACACCGCCGCTCTCGAGCACTTCCACATAGCCGTCATCGAATTCGAGCTTGTCGATCCGGTTGGCAGCCGATGTGAAAAAGTCGGTGACGGTGATCTGCCCGACCGGCGCACCCGGGTAAACCGGTACCTCGCCGCTCCAGTCCACGTGGCTGGCGTACACACTCAGCACCAGATCCACCCCCACGCGCGTCGCGTCGGCCAGATCGCTGTTCATGCGCAGGCCGGGCAGGCGGATCACGTCGTACCCCGTGCCGGTGCCGTCCTGGTTGTCGATGACGTCGATGCCGTCGGTGCCCACGATGTGGCCGACGCCATCGAACTGGATGTTGTAGACGTAGACATCGCTGCCTGCGCCGCCGCTGAGGGTGTCGTTGCCACCCCCGCCGGTCAGCGAGTCGTTGAACGCGGTGCCGGTCACGGTGTTGTCGATGGCGCCGCCTTCATATCGGATGTGACCGTCGTCGAACGTCGTCACCCACTGCAGATCGTTGAGCTGGTCGTCCATCTGGCCGTCGATGGACGTCCAGGGCTGGTTGTTGTTGACGTCGTCGATGTGCGCCGTGAACGTGACAACCCCGGCGGTGTTGGTCACATCCAGGTAGCCATCGGCGAACTCGATCCGGTCCACCTGGTTGGCCGCGGAGACAAAAAAGTTGTTGACCGTGACACTGCCAACCGCAGGGCCGGGAAAGACGGGCGGTTCCTGGCTCCAGTCGATGGCCGACGCGTAAAAATCCATCACCAGCGAATCGCCCGAGCGATAAATGTCCAGCTGGTCGTTGTTGGGATACAGGTTGTTGATGCGGATGACGTCGTAGCCGGTGCCCGTGCCATCGCCGTTGTTGATGACATCAAAACCGTCGCTGCCGGTGATGTTGCCGCTGCCATCGAGCACCAGGTTGTACACGTACACGTCGCTGCCAGCACCTCCGTTGAGCGTGTCGTTGCCGGCGCCCCCCGTCATGGAGTCGTTGCCAATGCCGCCGTTGATGGTGTCGTTGCCGCCCGCGCCGCTGAGCGTGTCGTTGCCGCCCGCGCCACTGATGCTGTCAGCACCCGAGGTGCCGGTGTAGGTGTCGTTGCCAGTGGTGCCGGTGTAGGTGGCCATGTGGAGATCCTCGCGGGTGGTCGTTGAAACGGGCATGTCGAGCCCAATCGGGCACCGGGAATTCTGTATCAGAACGTGTGCCCGTCCAACGCACGGCGAGGCCACCTCACATAAACAAGTGAGGGTGGTTCACCAAATCCATCACGTTCAACCCCGTCTGGCTGCGGGACGCGGGTAAACCCGGGGTGGTCTGGAGGGCGCTCACGCCACCCGCAAACCCGCCGTGCTCGGCCGCTGGCCGTGGTGCAGGCGGATGCGCAGCGACAGGTCGGTGCGCGAATCGGCGAACTCCAGCGCCTGCTCGGCCGTCAGCTCGCCGGCTTCGTACAGCGCGTACAGGCTCTGGTCGAACGTGCACATCCCTTGCTCGCTGCTCTTGGCGATCACGTCCTTGATCTCGTCCGTCTGCCCCTTCTGGATCAGCTCGCTGATGTAAGGCGAGAGCAGCATCACCTCCACCGCGGGCACCAGCTTGTCGTGCGCCCCGCGGATCAGCCGCTGCCCCACCACCCCTTTGAGGTTGAGCGACAGATCCATCAGCACCTGCCGGTGCGCCGTTTCGGGGAAGAAATTCAGCACCCGCTGGATCGCCTGGTTGGCGTTGTTCGCGTGCAGGGTCGACACGCACAGGTGCCCCGTTTCGGCGTAGGCCATGGCGTGCTGCATGGTGTCGCGGTCGCGGATCTCGCCGATCATGATCACGTCCGGCGCTTCGCGCATGGCGTGGCGCAGCGCGTCGTCAAAGCTCCTGGTGTCCAGCCCCACCTCGCGCTGGTCCACGATGCAGGTGCCGTGCCCATGTTCGAACTCCATCGGGTCCTCCACCGTCAGGATGTGCCCGGCCGAGTTGTGGTTGCGGTGGTCCAGCAGGGCCGCCAGCGTGGTCGACTTGCCCGAGCCCGCCGCGCCCACCACCAGCACCAGCCCGCGCTTGAGCAGCGCCAGCTTGCGCAGCACCGGCGGCAGCTTCAGCTGCTCCAGCGACGGGATCTTGGCGTTGATGTGCCGCACCACCACCGCCACGTCGCCGCGCTGGCGGTACACGTTCACCCGGAAGCGCCCCAGCCCCGGCAGGGCGATCGCCAGGTCGCATTCCAGCGTGGACTCGAACTCGCGGATCTGCGCCTCGCGCATCACCGAATACGCCAGCCGCTGTGTGTGCGTCGCGTCCAGCGGCGCCTCGGGCAGGCGGCGCACCACCCCTTGAATCTTGAGTGCCGCGGCGCTGCCACTGGAGAGAAACAGGTCCGAGGCCCCGTGCGCCACCATCAGCTGCAGGTAGTGGCCGAGGTCGTCGTTGGGGTGTTGGGGCAGGGTGGATTCCATGGCGCGGCGCGGAAAAAGCGTGAACGGATCATCGTGTATCGGCACCGATCAGGATGTCTTGAACACCCGCCGGCAACCACCGCTTTTCCCCGGTTCAGCCGTTGACAGAACCGGACTCCGCGGGACGCCAACCCGGGCGCCCCAGCGGCGCGTCACTTCGGCGCCAGCACCGCCATCGTGATCCGCGACACGCAGGTCAATTCCCCCGCATCGTTCTTCAGGTCGATCTGCCAGACCTGGGTGGTGCGGCCGATGTGCACCGGCCGCGTGGTGCCGGTGACCCAGCCGCTGGTCGCGCCCTTGAGGTGGTTGGCGTTGATGTCCAGGCCCACGGCGCGGTGGCCAGGCGGGCAGCTGAAGGCGGCGCCGCAGCTGCCCAGGGTCTCGGCCAGCACCACGC